>JANOWZ010000458.1:0-2298 GCA_031418155.1 Deinococcales bacterium | reverse complement strand
TTCCATTTCGGTTTCAGGTACTCGAACATGCCTTCGCGTCCACCCTCACGACCGAAACCGGATTCTCGATAGCCACCAAATCCGGCGGCGGCATCGAATTGATTGGTGCAATTGACCCAGACAATGCCCGCCTTGATTTTTGGCGCGATGTCCAAGGCAAGATTGATGTTGTCCGTCCAGACGCTCGAGGCCAGTCCGTAGATGGTGTTGTTGGCGAGCGCGACGGCTTCCTCTGGGGTGCGAAAACTCATCATCACGACGACCGGACCGAAAATTTCGGCCTGTGCAATCATGCTCGAGGGGGCAACGTTTGTGAACAAACTTGGCGGGTAAAAATACCCATTCGTCGGACAGGCCGTCGAGGATTGCCACAAGCTCCAGCCCGCATCCACACCTTCTTGTACGAGCCGCGTGACCTTCTCAAATTGCTCGAGGGACGCGAGCGCCCCGATATCCATCGCCTTGTCGAGCGGATCACCAACACGTAAGGTCTCGAGCCTCGCCCGCAATTTCGCCTCGAGTTTCGCCTCCACACCCTCTTGCACCAGTATCCTTGAGCCAGCGCAGCAGACCTCACCCTGATTGAACCAGATTGCATCGACCACACCTTCGACCACGGAATCCAAATCGGCATCCTCAAAAACCAAGAACGGTGATTTGCCACCCAACTCGAGGCTGAGTTTCTTGCCCGATCCCGCCGTGGTTTGCCGAATGGACTTGCCGACCTCGGTGCTGCCAGTGAAGGCGATCTTGTCGATGCCGGGATGCTTGACGATGGCTTTGCCGGTCTGGCCGTCGCCAGTCACGATGTTCAGAACCCCTGGTGGCAATCCAGCCTCGAGCGAGATTTGTGCGAACAATAATGCCGTCAGTGGCGTGTACTCGGCTGGCTTCAAGACCACGGTGTTGCCCGCTGCGAGCGCCGGGGCGACCTTCCAGGCGAGCATCAGCAGCGGAAAATTCCACGGGATCACCTGACCGACCACACCGACCGGCGCGTGATCCGGGAATTCAGATTCCAGCAATTGCGCCCAACCCGCGTGATGGTAAAAATGACGGGCGACCAGTGGAATGTCGATGTCACGGCTTTCACGAATCGATTTGCCATTGTCCAAGGTCTCGAGCACCGCGAACAACCGCGAATGCTTCTGCACCAACCGTGCCAGCGCGTACAAATGTCGGGCTCGAGCATGGCCGGAAAGTTTCGCCCACGGCCCGAAGGCTTTGCGGGCCGCTTTCACCGCCGCATCGACATCGGTCTCGTTCGCGCTCGAGATTTGCGCCAACACCTGCTTGGTCGCAGGGTTGATCGTCTCGAAGCTCGAGCCAGATTTCGCTTTGATAAAACGCCCATCAATGAACAGGTCAAACTTGCGTTTTTTGGAATCCAACCAGGCGTTCGCTTCGCTCATCGATTCTGGGGCGGGGCCGTACTCGAGGGACTGGAAGATTTCAGCAACGGTAGGCATGGAGATATTCTATTCGGTCAATACGTTCCTGTTGCGTAAGCACAACCACGCGCCGTTCCATCCTTGGATACATCCAGCATGATGCCACTTCTTGAACCCTACCAGTTACCAACCCGAAACGATGGGTGCATCTCAGTGGTGTGGGATAGGAAATGCCGCAAACCGAACATCACCCGGCATTAACACCGCCCGTCGAGAACGCACCTGAGATCTCAATAACCCCATCCGACTTGCACCCTCTCGAGACCAGCGCATCCCACACTGCTTTAAACGCCCACCGATAACCGCCTTGTTCATACCCTCAACCTGCCCAGACCCAATCGGAAGCCCTTGAGCACGCAAATCCTTGTACGCCATTCGACTTGCTCGAGACTGGTCCTTTCTCCACGATCAACCTGCTGGGAAGTCGTTGCGCCAACGCTTGAACGCGCGTCATGATCCGGCCTCGAGCATGACGAAATCACAGGATGAATGCCATTCAGGTGGCACCATTTGATGCAGCTTGAACATGTTGGCAGGGATGCAGCAAGCCACGACCGAACCGATAAACTGCAAAGCAACAATGAAACACAACATGAAATGGTTTGAACGAACATTCCCAATGGACCTTCCCACATGGATGTTCTCGAGCGTACTCGAACGCCTGCGAGGAACGCCAGCACGCCTGGAAGAACGGATCGAAACCATCCCAAGTCAGTACCTGATTGCAAGGCCGAATGACCATTGGTCGATCCAAGAAAACATTGGTCATCTGCTTGACCTCGAGCCTTTGTGGAGCGGACGGCTTGAGGACCTGCTCGCGGGTGCGCACACGCTTCGACCCACCGAT
>JANOWZ010000457.1:0-2531 GCA_031418155.1 Deinococcales bacterium | reverse complement strand
CGCCCGGTCTTTGGCGAGGCCCATGTACGTGGCAATCGCCAACAAGCCAAGCCCGACCACGCCGAGGCTCAATGTACCCACCAGAGCCAAGCGAAGGTTGCTTAAGCGAAACAGTTTTGGTTGTCCCCCGGCACGCACGAGCAAGAGTAACCAATCACGATGAGAAGTGTCACGGGACGAGAGGACAGTCATGTCCTGGGAAGCGTAAAGGCTCGAGGCTCACGGAATTCTTACCGATTGGAAAGCAACTGCACGCTGCACACGTTAAAAACCACTTGAGCACCCGAAAGCTCGAGTCCTGGGATCAGGGTGGCGATGTTGCGTACACGGTGCGGCTCGGATTGACACCGGAGGTGGACGCAAGCAGAACTTGAAATCCAAGTTATTCACGAACGCCTGCGTCATTGGGATCAGGAATCGTCCAGAACCGCACATGGCCTCGAGCACCGCACCGTTCGCTTGCCGTGCGTGCTTGAGGTAGAACGCCAGAGCCTCGGGTGGTGCAGTTGGCTTATCGAGGTCATAAAATTGCGTGCAGAGTTTGCCGTAGGTGTGCATGGTGTTCATGTGGTCATCTTGTCAGTAGACTGAAACCTCTGGCAATACGCGAATTGGCTTGGCCGGGGTAGAGGTCTAGATTGACACCAGAAGTAGGAACGGACAGAACTTGAAACTCGAGGTTTTGGTCAATCTCGCGCCTGTATGGTTGATCAGAAGTCAATCCTTTTTTCGTCTCGAGCCTGACGCTAACCTGCTCTTCAAAATGCCAAAAAAACTGCTTCCAACTCCGATTTCAACACGACTGCTGGAAGTCCCAAAAGGTGCCTATTGCTCCAACGCGCTCGAGGGACAAGGCGGTACGCTCGAGGTGTGGTACTGCCCCTATTTCCAAGGACGTTTCGATCATGCTCCAATTGAGAAACAGTGGGGGCACTGTCATCACTTGGGTGTCACGGTCAGGTTCAATGACCAGTCAGGCAGTCTGCTTTGGGATTTGGTCAAGCATTACGATTGCCCGGAGCATCAACGTTTGAAACCAGTAGGCTGATTGTTTCGGTCCGTAAATCACAGGCTGGCAGCGAAGCGCAAGATGGCCTCCGGGTCACGCAACGGTTTGCCATGTCCGAACAAGGTCAGGCGAGGCTCGAGCTTGGCGAGGCGCTGAATGTGCTCGCGGTTGCGACTTGCATCAAGCGTGAAAATCCCGAGCGGTTCGTGCAATCCCGCCTGCGTGGTCACGACGTTCATGTTGGTCAGCACATCGCCAATGATCAGCACCCGATCCGATTCGCGCCAGAGTGAAATGTGCCCTCGAGCATGACCGGGCGTCTCGAGCACTTCAAAGCCGTTGATGTCGTCACCAGCCCGCAATGCGTGACCGACCGGGTGCGCTGGTCCAGCCCAGAATCGGCGTTGTAATTTCGTGATCACGTTGTCCGGCGAATTCTCGCCCATCGCGCCACGCTCCATGATCTCGACCTCGTTTGCGTGAACCCAGAGCGGAATCTTGCGGCTTGCACAAACGTGATGGCTCGAGCCTTGATGGTCCGAATGCACGTGCGTCAAAGCGTGGGCGCGAAGTTTGTGCTGCCCCAAACTCGCCTTGAGCCGATTGACCGAACCTCGAATGCCCGCGTCGATCAGCACATCGCCGATCACGTAAGCATTGATGCTCGCCGAGCCGAGCAATGGGATGTGAAACACGTTTTTGGCCACCTCGAGTGCGTTCATGCCCTGAGGTTACGGGTATGATCACGTGAAATGCCAGTCCTTCATTCACCCGTTTCGGTTGCCGTGATTGATACGCTCGAGGCGATTGGTATGCTGCTTGATTCACGTCAACGCGCCGCGTTTCTGCCGTTCCTCAATCGGGAAATTTCCGTTTCGCAAGCGGCGCTCGAGGTGGGCGAATTGCCGAACACGATGCTCTACCGCGTCAAGCGTTGGCAACGTTTGGGCTTGCTGCTCGAGACGCGCAGCGTGCCTCATGCGAAGGGGTCGATGCGCCTGTACCGTGCCGTGGCCGATGCGTTTTTCATTCCGCACAGCGCCACCTCGAGCGAGGATTTGCTGGCGCTCGCGGGCGACATTCACCTGCCGATCTTCAAGGATTTTCTGGGTTCGTACGTGCGTTCCGGTGAGCACCTTTCGGCAGATTGGGGCGTGAGGTTTGAACGCAACGGGGCGCATTGGTCGGTGCGGCCCGCGAAAGCCTGGAATGACCTTTGCGAGCCCGCCGATCCCGAGGGGCCACCGTCAATGGCGGAATACGTGCACATCCAACTTGACGATGCGCAGGCCAAGGCGTTGCAGCTTGAATTGTGGGCGGTGCTCGAGCGTTATGTGGCGCAGTCCTCGCCACAGGGAAAGGTGTACAGGGTCTTTCTCGGGCTGGCTTGAGGATTTGTGTACCGAGTCCAGTCGTTTCGCTAATGACAGAATACCACTTGTAATTCTGCCGATTAGATTCTAGAATTCTGCCATATGCGTAACTACATCAAACTCCAGGCGACCGAAAACAGCACCCTGCC
>JANOWZ010000456.1:0-4507 GCA_031418155.1 Deinococcales bacterium | reverse complement strand
GCCCGATCTGCGAGGACGAACGCCAGTACGTCAACCCTGATGGACAACAATGGACCACGCTCGAGGATTTGCGCAGCATGCACTCGAACAAGATCAGGCTCGAGGAGCCGGGGTTGTACGGCGTTGGCAGCGCACCACGGTTTGCGATTGGTCAACGGGCTTTACTGGTTCAACATCCTGAGGGCAACGTGCTTTGGGATTGCATTTCCTTGATCGATGACGAGACGATCCAGCGCCTGCAAGAACTCGGTGGGATCAGCAAGATCGTGATTTCGCACCCGCATTTTTACTCGAGCATGATCGAATGGGCACACACGTTCGGTGCGAGCATTCACCTGCCCGCCGCCGACCGGCAATGGCTGAACCGGCCCGATCCCAGCGTGCAATTCTGGGACCGTGAGGGCCTCGAGTTGTACCCAGATTTGAAGGTGATTCGCTGCGGCGGACATTTCGATGGCTCGAGCGTGCTGCATTGGCAGGCTGGCGCGAACGGACAGGGCGTGCTGTTGACGGGCGACACGATCACCGTCGTCGCGGACCGGCGTTACTTGACCTTCATGCGCAGTTACCCGAATCAGATTCCGTTGCACCCGGACGCGATTCGTCGCATTTGGAAGGCGGTGGAACCATTCAAGTTTGAGCGCATTTATGGCGGTTGGTGGGATGCGATTGTGCCCGAACAGGCTCGAGAACGTGTTCGCGTTTCAAGCCAACGGTACTTGAAAGCCATTGGCGCTGAGGTTTGAACAACGCTGATTCATGCGCCAACCTCGAGTTCGTAGAGGGCGCACTCGAACGTTCCGACCCTGCGTTGACCGACATGCACAAAGCCGTAGCGTTCATACAGGTTGCACAGTGCCGGCCGGGTGATGTCGGTGTCCAAACGCAAGAATCTCTTGCCACGCTCGAGCACTTGTTGCACCGCAAAATCGAGAATTTGCGAACTCAGGCGCTGTCCTTTGCAGGCCCGAGCGACCGCGATTTTGTGGATGAAAATCGATTCACCTTCGGGCGTGTCCGGCCAGAATCGCGGGTCAGATTCGATCAGGACAAACGTGGCGACCGGGATTCTTTTCAAGCGTGCGAGGTACAACGACTCGGGTCCGTAATCTTGCAGCAGGCGTTCAGGCGTGAGTTGATCCGCTTCCCACAATGGCTGCCCGAGGTCGTGGTTGACGGTTCGGATCAGCTTGACGAACGCCTCGAGTTCGCCTGCTTGAATTCGGGAAATCTCGAGGTTCATGGTTTCAGCTTGCAATGAACAGGGGCGAATGGCAAGGCGTTTGCCCTCACATCATTGACCGTTGCGGGTCGGCAGGGCGCTCAGCCTGACAAGACCTCGAGTCTCAATCCCTGGTTGAGCAATTGCCTGAATGCGGCCACCACCTGTGGATCAAACTGTGTGCCCGATTTCGCTTCGATCTCGGCTTGGGCCTCTGTGGTGCTCCAGGCGTGTTTGTAAGGGCGTTCACTGGTCAGGGCATCGAACACGTCGGCGACACTGACGATTCGGCCGAGCAGGGGAATGTCTTCTCCGGCCAGCCCGTGCGGATAGCCCTGGCCATCCCAGCGTTCATGGTGGGTCAGGGCGATGGTTTCGGCCATTTGCAACAATGGGGTTTTGCCGCCGGAAAGAATTTGTGCGCCAATGGTCGTGTGGGTTTTGATGCGCTCGAACTCCTCACTGCTGAGCTTCGCCGGTTTGAGCATGATCAAATCTGGAATGCCGATCTTGCCGATGTCGTGCAGGCGGGCCGCCATGCGCAAGGTTTCCACCTCGTCCTCTGGCAGACCCAAAACCCGAGCGATCAGGGCGGAGGTGCGTCCGACCCTGGACGTGTGCTGTCCGGTGTGATCGTCGCGGTATTCGGCGGCGACGGCCAAACGCATCACCACTTCAATCCGGGCCTCTTCGAGTTCTCGGGTGCGCTCGAGCACTTTTTCCTCGAGCATGGTGTTGGCCTCCTCGAAAACTTGGGTGCGCAACCGGTACGTTTCGGCCTCGTGGCGGGACAGCTCGAGGTTCAACTGCACGGTCATGTTCTTGGTTTTGCGGGCGGTGTCCTCGTTGAGGATTTCACGCTCAAGTTGATGGTGTGTTTTGAAATGCTTGAGGGCCTCGGCGGATTTTCCAGCCGACTCGAAGGCGTTGCTCAAGTGCTGGTGCGCACTGGAGGCATCCCGCTTTTGCTCGGTGCGCTTGGCCTGTTCGAGGGCCTGTTGGAAGTATTCAATGGCTTGGATGGTTTGGTTCAAAACCAGCGATGTTTGTCCGAGGCCAATCAGGGCATCAAAATGGGATTCACTGTCATTGGTGGCCCTCGCCTGGACCAGGGCGAGGCCGTAATACCCTTGAGCCTCGTTGATCTCAGACAGGGCCAAATGGGTTTCACCAAGCAAGGCCAAAATGTTGGTCTCGAGGTAACGTTGATTGGCTTGTCTGGCCTGTTGCAGGCAGGTATCAAGGAGTTGTTTGGCCTGCTGATATCTTTGGAGGGCGTTGTGGGCTTCGGCCAGTTTGCTCAGGCTGAGGATGTGATTGAACGAATGTTGCTGCGAGGCGCTGAGTTGTGCGGCCTGCTCAAAGAAATCAATCGACTGGGCGGGTTGTCCCATGAAAAGATGGGTTTCACCGATGTTGATCAAGCATTTGCTCTCGAGGTCAGGGTCGTTCAGGTGTTGGATGATTTGATAGGCTTGGATCAGTTGTTCCAGGCTTTTGCTGTAGTCGCCAGAATCGTTGAGGACATTTCCGAGGTTCACCAGCGCGATGGCCTGTCCCGGCAAATCGTTCAATGCCAAGCGCAGACTCAAGACCCGTTCCAGGCGTTCACGGGCCTCGGTTGGTTCGCCCATCAGGATATAGACCGTTGCCGATAGGTTGAGGATGTTGGCCTCTGCCGTCGGATCGGGGTTCTGTTCGATCAGGGTCAGGGTTTGATCGAACAGTCCAAGGGCACTCGGGAAATCGCCCAGGTCGCGGTACAGGCGGCCCAGGTCGGCACGGCAGGTCAGGTGGGGGTGGTTCAATCGTCCAAAAATCTCGATGGCCTCGACCAGTCGAGGTTTTGCATCCTCAAGGGCACCGATCCGAATCAGGCATTTGGCGTGTATCCACAAACCTTCTGCCCGGTCGAGCGACTCGAGTTCAGGCCATTGGATGTCTTGGATCAGGTCGATGGCTTGCTGGGGTTGGTGTTCAGCGTGTTCTCGAGCCTGACGTAAAACAGCTTCAACCGATCTCGGCTGATGATGAATCATGACTGTTGGGCTTGGCTCAAGATGGTTCATATAATCCGTCCTCGCGGTGGCAACGCAATGGCTGAGCACCCGCTGAGATGTTCAGCCTTGTTGATTGGCAACTGGCACAAATTCCTCAGTTCAGGATTTTGCGCATGAAGGCGGCGGCATCCAATCGGCCTTTGCCAAGTTGGCCCGTCAGCAGGGTGTTGAGCGTGTCTATCGGTGTGGCCGTTGTGGTGATGGCATCCTTGACCCGTGCCCGTTGGGTCTGTGTCAGTGGTTCACCCAAGGCCAGGGCGAGCGTTGCGCTGACCATTGGGGTCGCAAACGATGTTCCCGTCCAGACGGCCGCCTTGAGGTTTGGCGCGAGGGTATCGATCAATTCACCAGGGGCGTACATTTCGACTTTTCCATAGGTCGAAAATGCCGATTTCAGGTCGAGTTTGGTTGGCACCACGTCGGTCAATCCCAGAAATTGGGCCACGATGTTGCCGCTGCCGACGCTGCCAACGCTGATCAAACGTTTCCCACCGTAGGCATCGTTTTGCGCATCGGCGGCGGGATAGGTGACGTTTGTGTCGTTGGTGTTGCCCGCCGAGGCCACCACGAAGACACCTTTGGAATCGGCCCAGGCGATCATCTTGCGCACGGCCTCAACCGGTTCGCTCGAGCCGAGGGAAAGGTTGATGATTTTGGCCCCGCGGTTGACAGCCCACTCGATGCCTTTGACCACGTTGGTGACATCCCCGGTTCCGTCCGGTCCCAGCACCCGAATCGGCATGATCTGGGCGTTCGGCGCGATTTGCAGCACGATTCCGGCCACGGCTGTGCCATGACCAAAGCCTGTGGCCGAATCACCACCCACCTCTTGGGGGATGGCATCGCCGTCCACGAAATCTTTCCAGTCTGAGGCTGGCGCGAGGTGGGCCAGGTATTTCGCGTCACCGACCAGACCTTTCAGACCGGGATGCTCGAGGTCCACCCCGGTATCGATGATCGCCACCTTGACACCAGCGCCCAGTTTTGGTGCCAGCGTTTGGGCCGAGGCCAGTTTGATGCCACCTTTTTCACCGCCAAGAAAGGGCATCATGTAAAAGCCGTTGCCGACGAAGGCGTTCAGGTTTTGATAGGAGGCGTTCAGTGCGCCCGAGGCGAGCGTGCTTCCGTGCCATCCGGTGTCCCAGTTGATCGCCTCTTGGGCCAAATCGTTGATGAGGCCACCCGCAAGTGCACGTGATCCGCCCGCCAAAGCCCTTGAACCACC
>JANOWZ010000455.1:0-5037 GCA_031418155.1 Deinococcales bacterium | reverse complement strand
AACTTGATTTTGCTTGAAGTTGGGAAGCGTTTTGCCACGCAATCCCAATTTCTTGCCCGAGCCTGATTGGTCAGGTCCAACACTTGCCGGTCAAACTCGGGATTGCCCGCAACCACGCCCGGATTGATCGCCAGAACTTGCAAGAGTTTGCCGTTGCTGCCCTGAACCTCGAGCCGCACCGCCTGTATTCCCGGTTTGAATTCGTGTTCGATTTTGAGGCCATCCTGTCTGGAGCCATCGGCAAAAATCCAGGTTGCTTTTGAGAGCGGTTTGTACACCAAGCTGCGTCGCGCATCCAGGGTGGCAAACGTACCAGTCTCGAACAAAACTGTCATCTGGGCTTTCTCGGGTCCGGCGGCGTTCGCCCGAATTGGAATCTCGCCACGGGTCAATTCGCCGTTCGCTTGCGTCTCGAGTTTGGCCATGTACTGTCCGGGCTTGAAATACGTGTGTTCGACCCGAGCGCCCGTGCTGCGAGTGCCATCGCCAAAATCCCAGGTGAACGTCTCGGCATTGCCGTTCGTGATCTCGAAGGTGACGTTGAGCGGGGCCGAGCCGTTGGATGGTGTGACCCGGTATTGCACACCCTCGCTGGCGCGTTGACTGATCGCTTTGACTGGACGCTCGAGGTTGCTCGAGGCCAATTTATTTGTATCGTGCAAGGTTCGCAAGGTCAAACCAGCAACGAGTATTAGAAGTGAGACCAAGGCGAGACGCATAAAGTACGCCAAGCGTAGACAATGAGATCAAACTCATCTATAACAAATTATAAAAACGAGATTCTCACCCGGTTGGCAACACGGTTCATGAAGACCGCGAGAACCAAAAATCAAGGCCCGAGCAATCTTCAAGCTCGAGCCATAAACAGTTTCGGATCAGAACGACTTGATGCGCTCGAGTTTGTCATCCAAGATCATCACGCCTTTGCTGGCGGCGGCCACCGCGATGTGACCGTCCGGCATCGGGGTCAAATCCATCAGTTTGTCCGCCAATTTCTTGCGGGCCAGCACCTTCAACGGTTCCGTTTGGACCGCCGTCACAAACCCGGCCCGATCCGACAGGTACGCCACACCAGGGGCGAGCGTCAACCGATCCGGCGTGCCCTCGAGCTTCAACCGTCCGAGCACATGACCAGTTTCACGCTCGAGCTTGTAAAGCATGCCTGTGAGGTCCAGCACGTACAGGGTTGCGCCATCGACCGCCAATGAGACTGGTTTTTGCCCAACTGCGAACCGGGCGCGTTCCTTGCCGCTTGTGACATCAATCTCGCTGACCATGCCACTGTCATGGTGCGTGACATACGCCCGATTGCCCACAATCACGGCGGCATCCATGCAATCCTCGAGCGGCATCTTCGGGTTGGGCTTGGAGATTCGCGCCTCGACCATCGTTTTGGAACCCAGACCATTCTTGCGGAAAGTCAAAGCCGTACCGCTCGCCGCGCCCATGACCACGACCGTATCGCCATCGACGGCCACGCCAGATGCGCCAGCCGGCACCGGCCATTCGTCGATCATTTCGCCCTTGGCCTCATCGATGATGAAGAGTTTTTCGTTTGCGGCATCGAGCACGTAAGACAAGCCCTGATTTGAGACGGCCCGCGTGAAACTGGCGGGCTTGTCGAGTTTAAAACTGACGTTACGACGCGCACCATCGGCGGCAATGAACGTGACCGGCGTGGCCCGAGCGCCACTGTTCGCCACGATCAAACCACCATTTGACGTGTTCGCCACGACACTCGCATCCGGCATGGTCGCCGTCGCAGGAGCCCGCAAGATCATCAGTCCAGCGATGGCGGCGGCAAGTCCAAGCCCGCCCGCCAGAAACGCCAACGGATTGCGACGCTGAGCTTTGACAGGCTCGAGCTTTGTCACGGTTGGAACCTGCGGAATCGGCTCGAGTTTCGGTACAGATTCGCTCGAGGATTCGGCCCGGATTTGTGCCATGACTTTGGCTCTCAAACCGGCGGGTGCGGCAGGGACAGCCTCGTTCGCGCCCAAACCGGTCAGGGCAAGCTCGAGTTCACGGGCTTCACGCTGCAATTCGGGGTCGGTCTCGAGCGCCAGCATCACCTCGCGCCGCTCATCAGGATTGGCAATCCCGAGGATCACGGCGGGCAAAAGTTCTTGCAGGTGTTGACGGTCAGCGGCGCTCATGACGGACCTCCATTCAATCCGGCTCCAGTCAAATCAAATTCTCCCAGGACACTGCGAAGTTTGTCCAGCGCGTATTCCAGGCGACTCTTGACCGTTCCAACCGGTACGTTCATCTCGAGGGCGATCTCCTCGCGGCTCGCCCCTTTGAAATACGCAAGTTCGACGGTGCGTTGATGTGCCTGCGAAAGTTCGGTCATCGCTCCACGCACCCGAATGGCAAGCTGCGAAAGTTCGGCACGTTCCAACGGTCCAGCCTCGAGTGAAGCAATCGGCAACAGCTCGCCCTCTTCATCCTCGAGCGGCGTGGTTGGGCGCGAACGGCGCAACATGTCAATGCTGGCGTTGCGCACCAAAGTTAAGAGGTAGGTGGACAGCGCCGCGCGGCTCGGATCGAAGCCAGTTGGATTGCGCCACAGCTTCATGAAGGCATCCTGCACGACCTCCTCGGCACGTTCGGGCGAACCGGAGACGCGCAGGGCCACGCCATACGCCACACCCGAGTAGCGGTCGTACAACTCTGCAAAGGCAGATTCATCAGCGGAAACCAACCTCGAGATCAGTTCGGCATCAGTGATGACACCGCTCGAGACTGGCATTTGGGATTCTTGCGGCACGTTGGACATTCTAACGGGCAAGTGCAGGTTGGGCGTACTCATGGGGGCAAAGGCAAAGGTCACACACAATCTCCTCAGAACAGGTACGTAAGCAACCCAGGCGAGGTTCAATTTCAAGCTCGAGACGGCTCGAGCCAGCATTGACGGTAGAATCTATCCGTGCGCTACTGGCTGATGAAAACCGAACCCGACGTTTTTTCGATAAACCTCCTGCGCGAAAGCCCAAACGGAACCGCAGGCTGGGATGGCGTGCGCAACTACCTGGCCCGAAACCACATGCGCGAAATGAAGATCAGTGATGGCGTGCTGTTCTATCACAGCCGCGCCACACCGCCCGGCGTGGCTGGCATCGCTCGAGTCGCTCAGGAAGCCCATACAGACCTGACGCAATTTGACCCAACCGGCGATTACTACGATCCAAAAAGCACCCTCGAGAATCCGCGCTGGTCGCAAGTCTGCTTGCGCTTCGAGCAAGAATTCAGTGCGATGCTGCCTTTGGACGATTTGCGCAAAGACCCAAAACTCGAGGGCATGGTTTTAATTCAAAAAGGCTCGAGATTGTCGGTGCAACCTGTGAGCGCGGCGCATTGGAAGCACATCCTCAAACTTGCGGGCGTGAAACCCGAAAAGGCAACCCGTGGGTAAGCTCGAAGATGAAGCCGCCATCAACGCGGCCTGGGCGATCCTGAAAGCGGATGGTGTCGCCGATGGGATGCTCGGCGTGTACTACCGCGAACTGCAAGAAACTTTCGTGCTTCACTACGAAGAAGAAGGCTCGAATTACACCGAATGGGTTCGCCTCGGCATCACAAAACTCGACAACCTGCCGATGGAAGTGCTCGAGGAGGCCGGGGCACGGCTCGCCAAACGCATTCGCCTGACGCGAGCACGACATCAGGAAGTCTCGAGGGTTGATCCTTCCAAGCTGAATTGATGCCAGGGCGAACATCATGTGATACATGCGTTGCCTGATGAGTTCGCCCCCACGGGTTATGCGCCGGTTTCGACAGGTAAGTCCTTACTCGAGAGCCATTCGTTCATGGACCCGAGGTAATTCTTGACGCGATAACCTCGGTCTTTGAGAACCTGATAGACGGCAGCACTTCGCGCACCGGATTGGCAATGCACGGCAATCTCGCGGTCTTTCGGAATCGTCTCGAGCGCCGCGTCAAGTTCGGTTCCAGTTTTGAATCCGGTTGGGGTCATGATCCGTAACCATTCGAAATGTTTCGCGCCAGGAATGTGGCCGCCACGGTTCGCGCCAACCGGAATTTTCTCGCCACGAAACTCGAGCGTGTCTCGAGCATCCAAAACGAGAATTTCCCCAGACTCGAGTTTGCCCATCTGAAGACTGGTAGCGATCTCATCGGCGGTGGCGAGCAATTCGGGTTTGGCTTGAACTTTGAAATCGCTCGGCGCATTGATTGCGGTTTTGCTCGAGACAGGCATCCCAGCCGCGAGCCACGCTGAAAAACCGCCCTGCAAAATCCCAACTTCACAGCCTGCATACTCGAGTGCCCAAGCGGTTCGGGCCGCACGGTTCTCCGGGCCAGAATCGTAGACGACCACTCGCGCACCAGAGTTCAAGCCGACAGTGGAAAAAATAGAAACAAGACTTGCATGGAATCGCTCGAGATCAGAAGCCGAACGAATCAAATACTTTGGCGAAACGAAATCCACCAACCTCGCGCCAGGAATGTGCGACTCGAGAAACAGGGCAGCGGGACGTGCATCCAAAATCACAACGTCATCTGGAATTTCGTGCGGAGAAAGAAAACGGTTCATGCCTCGAGTTTACGTGTTTGCGCGGTTGCCTGCTGCAACCAGATCGCACAACCAAGCGCAATCACGGCGAAGATCAACAATATGCTCGGGATGGCATTCGCACCAAACTGCTCCTTGACCAAACCGACCAACGGCGCACTCAAGAGGCTGCCAACCGTGCCCGCCAGAAAGTACGAACTGGTCGAAAACTCACCCGGCACGACGCGACCCATCCAGGCCATGCCGCTGGGAAAAACCGGTGCGAACGCCAAACCTGCCAACAAGTATCCATAGGGGGCAAGCACTGGAACCTGCGCCATCAACAACCCGACCAGGCTGAAGGTCATCGCACCAACAATCAGGTTGGCGCTCGAGGTTCGCAAGGCAATCGGCACGCTCAAAAACCGGCCCGCCGTGATCGCCACCCAAAAATACGAGGTCAGGAAAGCCGCATCCTTTTTGGAGTATCCCAGCCCATCCGTGAGGTGCGAAGCGGCCCACAG
>JANOWZ010000454.1:0-2709 GCA_031418155.1 Deinococcales bacterium | reverse complement strand
GCGATCCGGTCGTAGCTGCTCGCGTTGCGCAGGCGTTCGGTCAGGAAGCTTTTGTCGAGCCGTTCGCGGCGTGATGAGAAGCGTTGAATGGTCATTGCAGGTGGTGATGGGTCATTTGGGTTGCTCGAGGGCTTTTGTTTTCTTGCTGCGCGGTTTGCTGGATTTGGCGGTTTCCTCTTGGGGCATAACAAATAACGGTGGCAGCACCAAGGGCACCCAACCAAAACGCAGCATGGTGTTGTGGACAAGTTCACGCAGGTAAGGCCAGGCATTTAGTGGCACGTTTTGATGTGTAAACAGTTTTAGAAATTCGTCGTTTGCAGGTTGCTGTGTGGTGTATTGAGCGGCAAGTTCGATTGAAATTCTGCCAACAACGTCGTCTGTGACCTTTTCTCTGAACGTCACGGTGAGTTGACTCATGGCTTGGAATGCGGTTTTCGCTTCGTTCAGGAATCCCATCCGAATGTTGTATTCGCTTTGTACTGCAATTTGGTCAGGTTTGATTTCTGGAACCTCGGCTCGAGCTTGAATCTCAAGCAAGTTCATGCTGACAATACTGGGTTTCAACGACTGAAAAAGCCCGTTGTATTCAAACGATTGAATTGGGATGGCAGAATTCGTCATGGATTTAAGCGGATTGCTTTTCAAAAGAGGTCGTAACTTTCATCGGTAGGATTGAATAACCAACGGTGTTTCGGTGTTTTTCGATGGCACCTTGCACGTAGGTTCGTGGGCTGATTTTGCTTCGTTTGGCCCAGGTTGCAATTTCGCTCGGCACGTCCACGAGCAGGTGGTTTTCGTTGTCGCTGACTTGCAAGATTTGATCGTCATGTTTGATGGCGACGAGCAGTTCGGCATCCAGGGCGCTCAGGTAACGCATGATGGATTCCAGGTCGTGGCCCACCAGTGAATTCTCGAGTTTGCTGATGGCGGCCTGTTTTTTGCCGAGTTTCTGGGCCAGTTGGCTTTGGTTCAGGTTGGCGTTTTCGCGCAGGGTGCGCATGTGATGCGCGAGGTACAGGCGCAGGTGCTCGAGTTGGCCTTCGAGGATGACTTCTGGGTCGTTACTGATGGGGCCTGTGAGTTTCATTTGCGGCGGTCCTTTCCTTTGCGTTTCTGGCCAGATTTTGAATCAGGTTTTGGGGCAGTTTTTGGGGCGGGCTTTTGAACAGGTTGGGCGGCTTGCGCTTGTGTTCGGCGGCGATCCAGGTCTTTTTTGCGTTGCTGTGCCGGTCCAAGGTCTTTGGCTTGTGTCCTACCGTTGTTCTTTTTGGCGAAGGCGTGCAGGAAGGTGAAGAGACGGTCGTCGCTGTAGTACGTGAACAACCAGCGTGGGTTGTGGTGCGTGCCTACGGATCGGAGTTCGTGAATGTTGTCACCGAACGAGTCAAATCGTGGTTTTGAGATGGCTCGAGGGCCTTGGTCAAGCAGGAATTTGATTCCTCGGCGTAAACGTTCGGCTTCGATGTCATCGATTTTGGATTGCGGTGGGTGTTCCGGGATGCGGTCTAGGTGGTCTTTGCGAATCAGTGTGATGAAGTGCTCGAGGAGGTCTTTGGGGGTGTTGCCCTGTTCTGTTTGGTAAAGATCCCAATCCCATTCGTCTTGCGACAAAGCTTCCTCCATCCCCGAACCACATGGTATTCCTTCGACGGAATATTCCGGGTATTCTGCACAACTTGGGTCAGACAGTCAAGACCTGGGACGGCCTTCAGGCGTGATCGTTGCGCAGCGATCCGGTGACAAGGCGGGCCGCCTCCGAATCTTGCCGCCAGTGCGGTAAACTCAATCCCAACCGGGCGAACCATTCGAGCATCACCATCAGCTTCTGCCGTTGCGTCCAGTAGTCCCGCAATTCGGTTTTCAAGTAATTAGACCTCTTGCATAAATCGGGTTTGTGATCGCAATGTAGCTCATGACCCCTCAAAGCAACCGCTGGGAACATGTTCAAAACCTATCTGACACCCAATTCCGACGCTTGACTGGAGTCAAACCCGCGACCTTCACGCTCATGGTTCAAGCAGTCAATACAGCCGAACAAACCAAGAAGAAATCAGGCAAGCCGCACAAGCTCACAGCAGAAGATCGTGTACTGCTCAGCCTCGAGTACCTCCGAGATTACCCAACGTATTTGCGCCTTTCTGTCAACTGGGGCGTTCACGAAAGTACCGCCAAACGCATCAACAACCGTGTCGAAGACATCTTGATCAAAGATCCACGGTTTCACGTTCCAGGCAAGAAAGCATTGTTGAAGAATCCAAATCTTGAAGTCGTGATCGTTGACGCGAGTGAGCGACCAATAGAACGGCCCAAAAAAAGCAGCGGAAAAGTTACAGCGGAAAAAAGAAACAGCACACGCTCAAAAAGCAGTTGGTGATCGATGCGAAAACGAAACGAGTGGTTTGCGTAGCGATTGGCAAAGGACGAAAGCACGATCTGGATTTGCTGAGGGTTTCTAAGACACAGTTTGCTTCACAGGTGCTTGTACAAGCAGATAAAGGCTACCAAGGGATCAAAAAGTTGCACTCGAATAGCGAAACACCGCACAAGAAGCCTCGCGGTGGGAAGTTAACGCGGGAGCAACGGGCTGAGAATCGAGTGTTGGCTCGAGAGCGGATTGTGGTGGAGCACGTGAATCGGCGGTTTAAAGTGTTTCGGGTGTTGTCGGAGGTGTATCGGAATCGGCGGTCACGGTACGGGTTGCGCGTG
>JANOWZ010000453.1:0-16118 GCA_031418155.1 Deinococcales bacterium | reverse complement strand
CTGCCAGCCTTTTAAACCGGTCTGGCGGTAATAGTCCAAGGCTTCGAGCATCAGTTCCCCGGCAAGTTCGTACTCGCCCAACTCGAGCCGTGCCCCGCCCAGCACGAACTGGGCGTTGGCGTAAAAGCGGGCGTGGCCACCTTTGAGGGCCAGTTCGAGTGCTTCCTCGGCATCGGCAATCGCGGGCGAAAACCGGGCAAGACCTTGGTGAACAATCGAGCGGTTGAACAACAACGATCCGGTCCGGTGGGCCTGCCCGTGGTTGCGAAACAGTTCTATCGCCTCGCTGTAACACCGTTCGGCGTGGACGTAATCGGATCTGGTGTAAGAGGCAAAGCCGCAGGCTTCGAGCAAGAGGACACGTTCATTGATCTTGAGGTCGGGTTGGTTCAGTGCCCGCTGGACAAGCTCGAATGCTGCAAGACCCTCACCGAGTTCGGCTTGGGCGTAGGCCACGTTTCGGATCGTTTCTGGCAACACCCGCCCATGCAGTTCAGGCCGGGCGTTCCAGAGGTCCATCACTCGGCTCGAGTCTTGCAGGTAATGCAAGACTTTGAGTTCAAGCATGAACCCTCGCAGGTTGACCTGATCTGCTGGCGAGCGTCGCTCGAGCAGGCGCAGCGCCTCGATCCGCCGTCCCGCCTGCGCCAAATACGAGGCGAGCATGCCAAGAATCACGAAGTCCTGCGGCAGGACATCAAAGGCGATTTCGAGCAAACGAATGGTTTCAGCGAGGTCATACTCGTACAGTTCGTCGGCAGCCTCGAGTGCCAATCGCGCCCGTTCCTCACCCATCGCGTACTGAACCGCTCGGGCCTGAAAACGTGCCGCGTGAAGCTGGTTTCCTACTTCACGCGCCGCCTGCGCCGCCCGTTCGAGCCAGACGAGCGCCTCGCTGACCTCGAGTCCGGCAGCGGCAAGAAATTGCACAGCCGTCTGGGGATCGGCTTCAAGTGCCTTGATTGCCCGTCGTGCGAACGTCTGGTGTTGTGCGGATGGCAGGTTGTGCAACAGCACTTCCCGGTACAACGGATGCACAAATTCACCCGCTGAGATCAGACCTTGATGCTCGAGTTCTGTCCGTGCGGCCTGGAATTCATCGGGCGTGAGTTGTGTCACCTCGGTCCACAAGTCATCACTCGCGCCAAGACCCAGCACGGCTTTCGCCTTGAGGGCTTCCTCGCGTACCTCTGTACCCATTGCAGCACGCAACCGCTGTTCGATCAACGCCTCGAGGGTGACTGGCATGACCTCACGCTCTGGCACGCGCCAACGCCAACGGTGCGCGTCATTCCAGACGAACCCTCGTCGGGCCAGAAAGCGAAAAAACTCGAGCGTGAACAACGGATTTTCGAGCGCATGCTCGAAGATCCATTCCAGGGCTTCACCCGGCAACCTCGCAGCCGCTTCAACCTCGAGCAGGGCATCCGAAGCCTCACGGTTCAATGGCGCAAGCTGGATGATCTCAATGCTTTCGGGTGGCCGGGTACGATCCGTCACGATCAATCCGACCCCACGGATGCGCACCACTGCGAAGGCCAGTTGCTTCCAGAACTCGAGGCGTTCGGGTTCGGCCTCATGCAAATCCTCAACGTGCAAGATCAGTGGTGCATTCGCAGACATCAGCGCGGTGATCGTTTGCAGCAACGCGCCGGGCTCTGAAGGTTCGCCACGCAACAATCGGTTCAGAGCCTGCTCGAGCCAGATCGAGGCTTTCTTTGGACGTGGAAGTACCAGAACGATGGCCTCCAGAGCCTGGGCCGCATGGACAGTGAATGACTGGCATGGGGTGGCGCGCAGCAACGCCAAGGCCATGTGCGTCTTACCGATACCAGGCTCGCCCCAGAGACCAACCGCGAAACCGCTTCGTCGGGCAGCAAGACCCGCGAGCCGCCGTGCAAGCCGCTGGATGGCCTCGTTCATGACCACCACGCTACACCTGACCCAGAGCACGCTTGCCTGAAGATCGGTTGAGCCTCTCACCCATGGAATACAAGATGGAACCAAATCGTCGTGGGACACTCGAAGACGTTAAACGCTTGTGGAGCATCTGTAAAACCCCGTTTCGGGGTAGGAAGCGATGAAGCAAGAATCCCTCGGATTTATCCGTGGGAGTGTCAACCTGCAATCAAGACTCAGCAAAAAAAAGTAGCCGCCGATGTGAATCGGCAACACGACAGCCTGGACCGTTTGGACTGATCGTGATGCTCGAGTCTCGAGCATCACATGCAGCCGCACGTCAAACCGTGTTGGAATCAAAGCCTGATGATCACCAGCAAACCAGCAGAGCCGCCGCCCGAGCCAGATAAACTCGAGCCAAGCCTTTTCAACTTGTTCCGCGAATGGTTCCGCATCGGTGCCACCTCGTTCGGTGGTGGCATCAGCGTCTTGCACATGATCGACATGACCTTCGTGCAACGCCACGCTTGGATCACTGCCACCCAGAACTCGAGGTTGTTCGCCATGTGCCAACTCGCGCCCGGCATCAACCTGCTGGCGATGTGCCTGCTGATCGGCTGGCACCTGCGCGGTGCTCGCGGCGCACTCGTTTCGATCCTCGGGTTTGTGCTGCCGAGTGCGGCAATCACCATGCTGGTCTCCCTCGCCTACTCGCGCATTCGTGACCTGCCCGCCGCCCGACACGCCTTGCGCGGGGTTTTCGCCGCGATCTTTGGTTTGGGTTTGGTCGCCGACTGGCGCTTCACCCAGCCCTTGGTTATGCAGGCGCGACACGATCCACGCCGGGTGGCGTTGCTGTTGTTGATCCTGCTCGGCAGCGCCGTGTGTTACTGGCTGTTGCATCCGTCCGTACTGGTCTTGTACGCCTTCGGCGCAAGCACGGGTGCGTTCGGCGCGTGGTACTGCGCTCGGGTTCCCTTCAAACGGTCCACCCCGGAGGCTTGAATGGAGACGCTCGACTTCTTCTGGGTGTTCCTCAAAGCCTGCCTGTTCTCCACCGGTGGCATGGGGCCATTGCCTGGACTGCATCACGACCTGATCTCGGGCGGTCTGGCCAACGAACGGCACTTCACCGAGGCGCTGGCGGTGGGTCAGTTCACGCCCGGTCCATCGGGCCTGTGGGTGATCAGCCTGGCCACGCTGATGGCGGGCATTCCAGGTGGTCTGCTGGCCACACTCGCAGCGGTCTTGCCACCGGTGTTGGTGCTGCTGGTCCAGCGTGTGTACCAGCGTGTGGCCGAACTGCCCGCCGCGCAGGGCTTGCTCGATGGGTTGATGCTGGCGATCATCGGAGTGGGTTTGGTGGTCTTCACAGAGTTGTTTGTTGGTGCTGGCTTGGATGTGCTGGTCGTTGGCATCGCTGCGTTGAGCTTGGTGCTGGCCTTGACCCGTCGTGTTCCGGCGTTTGCGATCATTGCGCTGGCGGCATTTGTGGGTATGATGCTGATTCGCTGAAACGGACGCATTCACCATGGATGGTTGATCTTGAACTCCTGGTGAACGTGCGAAGGCTCGAGGTTGAGGTGTGATTCAGGTCATCGTTTTGTTTGAAACAGCAACAACCGGTTTGATCTTAACACCCAGTTTGAATGCTCGAGCCTCAGCGGTACGTGCGAATCAAGGCCGTGAAATCAGTGTCCGGTTTGTACGCCAGGTCGGTCCCGGCAATCACATCGCGTTGCGGATCGATCCAGTAGTAATTGGACCCCGCCATGACCCTGTACGCCTGTCCGGTCTGCGGGTCCTTGACCTGTTCCTGGCCACGCAACAAATCGCCGTTGATTTCGGCCTGACGGTCGAGGATTTTTCCGCGCTCCTCGTCAGTTTGCTGCACCAGCTTCGCCGAGTATTCCGTGTAGCGTTGCTGCATCGCGGCGGTGCGTTTTTGTTGGGCCAACTCGCCGCCGTACCAGGCAGGATTGATCCGGGTGCTGGTCAATCCGCGACGCAGGATCGCGTAACCCAATGCGTTTTGTTCGGGTACTGCCAGAAAGCCGAAGAGTTTGGCGACCGCCCAGGAGGTGCCAGTCCCCTGGTAATTGACGGCGTAAGTCTCGCTGAACATGTACCCGACTCGAGCGTTGCTGCACTGAAAACGGGCATCACCGGCGGTGTGCGCAGCGAAGGTCGAAAGGCCGCTGTTGACCAACTGGCGAATGTATTCGGGATGGTTGCCAAGCCCAGCGATCTTCAGGTTCGAGCACGCCTGCCCGAGGGATTGTTGGGCGTAATACGCTGCGAATTCGGAACCGGTCATGTAATGCAGCACCATCGAACTGCTGCTCGGGCGGCTGCCTTCGCCGTAACCCAAGGACTCGAGTGTGGCGTTTGGCACAACAAAGCTCGTTGGTACTTGGACATCACCGAAGCGCACGGCGACCTTGCCATCGGGTGAGGTGATCACGGTTTGTGCCAACGCTCCGGTGCCACCTTCGGGTCGGAAGGTGCCGCCTTGAACTTGCCAACCGACTGGCACCTCGAGGCTGTACGCGCCTTCGTTCGGATCGGTCCAACGTCGGAAGTTCAATCCTTGCAACGGATCGGCTCGAGTTGCAGGGTTGACGGGTGCGCGGCCCGCCTGGGTGATGCGGAAGCTTTGCAGAACTTGAGCGAAAACCGGTTGCAACGCCACATACTGCGTTGGTGTTGCCGCCACCCGGTAGAGAAAACCTGCTGCGCCACGCGGCGTGTTGACCCACCACAGCACTGTGCTCTCTTGAAGTTTGCGCCGTTGTTGACCGATGCTGCGCACCGCGTTGCCACCCACCGTCCAGCCGTTGTCCGGTTTGACCCACTGTTGTTGCGACCAGAAGCGTTTTGAGAGCGTCAGCAGCAGGTCTTTGGCCCGAAGCTGATTCAAACCCTTGGGCACAAAAATCGGAATGATGCTGATCCGCTCGAGGCTCGGTCCTACGATGTTCACACGGCCCAAATCGGTTTTGACCTGCCAGCCTGCCGGTACACCGACCTCGAATCCTGCGGGGTCACGGTGGTTGATCCAAGCTTGCGCCTGTGCCACGGACATCAAGACCACCAGCATCGACACGCCCGACACCACCAACATCATCCATGTCTTCATTTCGATCCTCCTTGTGGTTTCAGGATCGTGCATGGGGTCTTAAGCGCGACTTAGCGACGCTTGGTTCTCGAGACTCGGATCAATACCTCAAAGCGTGCAGGCTTTATTCTTTCGTTCAGACCTTTGGCCTTTCGAGGTCGCGCTTATGGCCTTGCTCTTGATTACAACGGTACGGGTTCCACCCGATTGCGCCCATTCGCTCTTGCTGTTCAAGTTTCGCGCCTCAGATTTTGCCAGTGTGGACCAGCAAAGCGATGGCCAGGTGCTGTTGCGCGTGCAGGCCAACAGCAAGAAAGGCGAGAAGGCCGAACTGGATTTGGGATCGGTGGACAAGCTTGTCAAGTTTGAAGGCACCAACCGTTACGGCAAACGCGACGAGCAGTTCGGCGGCGATGATTGGGCGCAACCGGGCGTGGCGCAATTCGTCAAAGGCATCACCGGTGCAAGCTGGGGTGATTTCTCACACATGAACGGCGGTGTGTTTCCAGACCACCAAACCCACGACGAGGGCCGGGATGCGGATGGCTGGTTCGAGGGGTACAACAACCGCAACGCGGCGGTGGCTTCGCAACTGATCGACCTGCTCAACGGGATCACCAACTTGGGCCGGATTCAAGTGGTGTACGTGACGTACTCAGCCCGATCTGGGAACGCTTTTTATGACGCGATCAACGGTAAGACGCTCAAAAATGGGCGTCGCGCCAAAGACCTGATTCGCCCGCTTGGAAAGCACGACGGGCACTTTCACATCATGGTGCGGTGAATTGGTCTCAAGGCAGGCTGGCCGGAGAAGTCCCGAGACTGGTCTCGGATGTGCAGGTCTGCTCGAGTGCCGGGTACAAGTGCGAACCTGACGGCGAAAGGTGTGATCCTCGAGAAGAAGTGGTTGCGTTAACCATTGGCGGGCTTGTTCTCGAATGTGCTCGTGAATTTCGGTGACGGTCACGGGTGTGTCGGTGGAAGTCGTGACACTCGAAAAGGAATGGACCGACTCGAGGAGTTGAGGTGACAGCCTGTTCCGTAATAACTTGCGCATCACAGATGGTGCTTTCGAGGTCATCTACAGCGGCTTCGGCAAAAATTGAGAATTCCAAAAGCAAAATTCGTCAATTGTTGCCGATGTCTTTCTTGTCGAAATCTTGGGGACCAAGTTTCGACCTGGTGGGCCACTGTTTGTCAGTCGTATCACTCGGGGATTTCTTGAGAAAAAAGGCATTCTCAAGAAATCCCGAAATGGCTGTAGTGTAAGAAATCCATGATTTCCAATCGCCTACAGTCACCAAGTTTGAAGGGGTTGCAGCCTCCATCTCAACGATTCACATGCACTGCCGCTTAAGACTCACGAACACGTCCGAAAGCACCTGTGAACCGCTGGGATGAAATGCCTCGAGCAGTCGCAGGTCCAATTTTTGTTTTTTTGCGGCACTGCAATCGTTTGTGGTCTCAGCAGCAAAGGTGAATTCATCTTTCCATAACGCCTTCCCAGGAGACACTTGATTTCTGATGAACACCAATCCAAGCTGAGCCAGCGCCCAACGGTGCGTGTCCATCATGGGCCGACTGATCGGCAGGCCCATGATGGACACGCCGATCAGTCCGCCCAGCATGGGTCTGACGCGATGATCGTGCGTGAGGTCCGTCAGCGCCCGAGCGAGGCGTTCGATGAACGGCCCAGCAACCAGCGTTTGTCCGCCGATGACCTGCAAGGCCGGGCCTTCACGCTGCTCGAGCAGGTCGGGGCAACGATTGCCAATGAAACCAGTTTGCACACCATCATCCGCACCGTCGTTGAGGTCACCTCGCAACACTTCGGGTATTCGATGGTCAGTTTGTACTTGCTCGAGGGTGATTCGCTGGTGTTGCAGCACGATGTCGGTTATGACAAGGTGGTGCATCGCCTGCCGATCTCACGTGGCGTGATGGGCCACGTGGCCCGCACCGGTCAGGCCCGTCTGATCGAAGATCCGAGCGAATTTGCTGATTTTATTTTCCCGGTGGACGGTGTGACCAGTGAAGTGTGCGTGCCGATCTTCGATTCGGGTTGCGTCGTTGGGGTGCTTGACGTTGAAACGGTCCATGAAGAACGCCTCGGGCCGCATGACCTGCGGCTGCTTTCGGTCCTGGCCGATAAGGTCAGCGTCGCGCTGTCACGGTCGCGTCTGCTGCTCGAGGCCCGCGAATCCGAACGCCGTTATCGGGTTTTGCTCGAAAACCTCAAAGAGATCATCTTCGAGACCGATCACATAGGTCGCCTGAGCTTCCTGAACCCCGCCTGGAAACAGGTCACGGGGCTCGAGGTGGGCGCAAGCCTGGGACGCAACCTGCTGGAATTCTTGCACCCAGAAGATGCCAACGCATTGCGCATACCGCTCGGCGAGTTGCTCGAGGGGCATCATACGAGTTTGCGGCACACGGCACGGTATGTGCGTCCCAGTAAGCCCGAGCGTCCATGCCCGCTGGAATCGATTGGTTGGTTCGAGATTCATGCCAGCGTGATCCAGGACGAATTTGGCGCGGTCATCGGTTTAAGCGGCACGCTCTTGGATGTGACCGAGGAGCAACGTGTCCATGCGGCACTCGAGGGGGCCGAACGCAGCCATGCGGTCCTGATCGATTCGCTCGATGTCATCGTCTGGGAAGCCTACGCCGATCAACCCGGCATGACCTTCGTCAGTCCACAGGTGCGGCGCATCCTCGGATACGAACCCGAAGAATGGACCGGCAACCCGACCTTCTGGGAGGAACACATTCACCCTGACGACCTCGAGCCTGCGCTGGCAGATTTCGCTTTGGCGATCAAAGCGCGGGTCAATTACCAATCCGAGTACCGCATGATCGCCAAAGATGGGCATGAGATCTGGATTCGTGATGTGGTCACGATGGTTCACGAACCCGGTACGCCCGCCATGCTGCGCGGCGTACAGTTTGACATCACCGAACGCAAACGCAGCGAACACCGCATGAAACTGCTCGAGTCGGCAGTCGTGCAATCCAACGACGCGGTCTTGATGAGCGAACTGCACCTGGTCAATGGCAAACTCGAGCCCCGCGTGGTCTACATCAATCAGGCGTTCACCGATTACCTTGGCTTTACCAGCGAAGAACTGGTTGGGCAGCATCCGTGGATCATTTATGGTCCCAATCCGAGCGCGGCTCGGCTCGAGTTGCTGGCACGTTCCGAGGTGGCATTGCAGATCGGTGAACCGATCCATGCCGAAATCATCGAGTACCGCAAGGATGGTACGCCCGTTTGGGCCGACCTGAGCATCCAACCGATCTGTGATGAACGCGGTCAGGTTCGCTATCGCGTTTCAACCCGGCGTGACATCACGGCCCGAAAACGCACCGAGGCACTCGAGCATCACCGCAGCGCGATCCTGGAAAGCATCGCTCGGCACGAAACACTCGAGGGTATCCTGGGGCGCATCGCCGTAATGATCGAAGACCAATTGCCGCAGGTCATGGCCTGCATCACCCGCTTGATCGATGGTCGTTTGGACATCATCAGCGCCCCGAGCCTGCCGGTCGGCTTCGTGCGCGGTGTCGATGGCCTCTCGAGCGGCATGGTGGCTGCGTCCTGCGGAACAGCAGCGTTTCATGGTGTGAATGTCATCACCCCGGATGTCGGCAAAGACCTGCTCTGGGCCGAACACCTCGAGTTGGCCCGAGCTCACCGGATCAAGGCCGCGTGGAGCATCCCGATTTTTGGTTTGGACGGCAAACCAAAGCCGAAAGGCACATCCACATCCGAAGCCCCGTCTTCAGCGGACAGTATGAGCAGCATGAGTGGTATTTCCACCCTCGGTACGGTCGCCGCATACCACCGTCAGACCGCCGAACCGAGCGAAACCGATTTGAACCTGCTCGAGATGGCGGCACAACTTGCCGCCATTGCAATCGAACAAGCCAACCTGAATGACCGCCTGAACCATCAGGCGCAACACGATGCCCTGACCGGATTGCCGAACCGTTCGCATTTCAAAAAACGGCTCGAACAAACCCTCGAGCAGGCCAAACGTCACAATGAACAGGTCGGCGTGGTTTTCCTGGATTTGGATGGTTTCAAGCACGTCAATGACACGCTCGGGCATCCGATTGGCGATTCGCTGCTGCGGGCCGTGGCCGAACGCCTGCGCCATCGCGTGCGCCGCACCGACACCCTGACCCGCATGGGTGGCGACGAATTTGCGCTTCTGAGCAGTGATGTCAAACAGCCCGAGGGCGCAATGAAAGTCGCCCGCAAAATGCTGGCGGCACTCAAAGAACCGTTCAGCATCGCTGGGCATGAATTGCACGTCTCTGGCAGCATCGGCATTGCCATCAGCCCGCAAGATGGACAGGATGCCGCCACGCTCGAGCGGCACGCCGACACCGCCCTGTACCGCGCCAAAGCCAACGGACGCAACAACGCCCAGTGCTTCACGCCGGAAATGAACAGCGCCGCACAAGAACGCCTGGAACTCGAGACGCAACTGCGCCGTGCGATTGAACGCCAGGAATTCATGCTGCATTACCAACCGCAGGTCGATGCGACCGGCAAGGTCGTAGGGCTCGAGGCGCTGCTGCGCTGGCAAAAGAAGGGTCAGTTTATTCCGCCCGCGAAATTCATTCCGGTCGCCGAGGAATCCGGTCTGATCATGACGATGGATGCCTGGGTCATGCGTGAAGCTTGCACGCAGATGGTCGAATGGATCGAACGTGGCTTCCAGCCAGTGCAGATCGCGGTGAACGTCACCGCACTGCAATTCATGCACCCGGATTTCGTCGATGACATCGCCAGAACCTTGCGCGAAACCGGTTTGGCAGCGCAACACCTGGAACTCGAATTGACTGAAAGCGTTTTTATGCAAGACCTCGAGATCGCCGTGAACCGCATGAACGAACTGCGGGCGCTCGGTGTGGGCCTCTCGATTGATGATTTCGGCACGGGTTACTCGAGCCTGACCTACCTCAAACGCCTGCCGGTCCACACCCTGAAGATCGACCGGTCGTTCGTGCAGGAACTCGACAGTGACACCGGCAACGACAGGGACCGAACCCTGGTCAGCGCCATCCTTGGACTCGCCAAGCAATTCGGTTTGAAAACCGTGGCCGAAGGGGTCGAAACCGAAGGCCAAGCCCAAATCCTGCGTGACCTCGAGTGCGACCGGATGCAAGGGTACTTGTTTGCGCGTCCGCAGGCATCGGATCAGGTCGAAAAAATGCTCGAGCAGGCCAGCCAAATCCAGGTCAGGCCAGCCTGACCACTACGACAAACCGTAGGGTTGAGGCTTGCCTCAACTGCCCTTTTGCGCGAAGCACCAGACCCTCGGCGTGTCCACCGTCGGCACACTCGAATCTGGATACTCGAGAAACACAACCCGTTTGAACCCGGATCGTTTCAACATCGGCTCGAGGTCCCAGGGCCAATACCCGCGTTCGGCGTGCTCCTCGAGAAATTCGAGCTTGCGCCCAAAGCGGGCCGTGACCAACCCGAGTTCGGATTCCGGGTCGTACCGGTGCATCCATTGAAAGCGAATCGAATCGCCATCCAGGATCACCTCACCCTCAAAGCGGTCATCGTCCCAGAGTTCTTGCACGCCCAAGGGTGTGTTCATGTCAAAGACAAACCACGCTCCCGGATTCAGGTGCGCAAACACACGTGCAAACGCAAGCTCGAGGTCGCTTGGATCGGTCAAGTTGTTCAGGCTGTCGAACACGCAGGAGATCAGGTCGAAACGCTGCGGCAAAGCCAATTCCGTGAACCCCTGCGCGAACAATGGCACACCCGGTAATTTTGCCCGCGCCACACTGAGCATTTCTGCTGAAAAGTCCGCGCCAGAAACCTGAAAACCATGCCGCAAGTACGGCAAGCTGCTCGAGCCCGTGCCACAAGCCAAGTCCAGTACGCTCGCGCCCGGTTTGAGTGTGCAACCCAAACTGCGCAACGTCTCGAGCGTGAATTCCGTCCATTCGTCGTACTCGATCTCATCAAAAATCAGGTCGTAGACTTTGGCGAGTTCCGAAAACGGTTTTGAGGTCATGACGTGCATCTCAGCATGAGCGAGTCTACCGTCGTGAAGAACAGGTGAAAGAGGAAAGTAAAAGCCGGATGACTCGAGCCGCTGGGGTTACTTTCCTCTGTTCTCTTCTGTGACTTTCCTCTGGTTTTAAGGCTCAACGCGAATCGTTGGATTTGGCTTTGGAAAGCAGCCAACCTCGAGCCGTCGCCGCGCATCCGGCATTCGCAACCGGTGCGGGCGCAGATCGAAGGTCCTTAACCGTTTCGGCTCGGGTGGCGCTGTTGGTGTTTGAAGTTTTGATGATGCACCTCATGGGAAACTGTTGGTGTGATGCTGAACTCGAGAATATCGGGCTCGAGGAAGCTGACGGTTCTGCCATTGATGGCCCTGCCAGCGAGGACGCGGTTGAAGATGCGTTCGTTCATGTGGAACCTCCATACATCTGGAACTGAAAACGGGTGATGAAAAAAGCTCCGGCTGTGATCGCCGGAGCTTCAAAGTCAAAAGACGATGTGCTTACGGCGTGAAATCATGGCTACGACCCAGGAAACCGGCTGCGGGTTTCGCTTCACTGACGCTGATGTTCTCGAGTCTGACCATGTTCAACACCTCACTTTCGGCCCGGTTTGGGCACTGCTGATACGGCAGTGTACGCACAATAGGTGTTTTGCGCAACCGATAAGCCATACGGCGTATACGGCACAGAAGGTCACGGTAGAGAGGCTCGAGCCAAACCATTGGGCCACCCACAGGGTTACGCTGATGCCGTGACGGTTTTCTACCTGGTGCGGCACGGTCAACCGGATTGGCGTTGGACGGACGGTGAGCACCTGACCGGCTGGCTGCGCGATTTCACGCCATTGACCGCGCTCGGGCACGCGCAGGCGAACGTGACCGCACGGGACGAACACCTCAAAAGCGCCGAACTGATCTTGTCCAGCCCTTACACGCGGGCCTTGCAAACCGGGGCGATCATCTCCAGAATCTTGCAAGTGCCATTGGAAGTCGAATTCGATTTGCGCGAATGGATGCCGGACGTGCGCGGTCAAATCCAAACGCTCGAGGATGTCTTCGTTGCCGCCCGTGACTTCGAGGCCTGCGCTGGCTGTCACCCGTCCGAGTTCGCAAGGCATTGGGAATCTCGAGAAGCGTTGCGATCACGGATGCTGGGCGTGCTGCACCGCTACCGGCATTTTGAACACGTGATCGTGACCACGCACGAGATGGCGATCTGGGCCGTGACCGGTCAGCGCGACGTGGCAAACGGCGAAATCGTCGAATTCAGGCTCGACCCCTGAAGAACCCATGCCAGGAGCAGGCGCGAACCTGCTCCCAACAAGGACGGAAAGGGTGTAAGCCGGGTTCTGTGATCCACGGTCATCTATCTCGAACGCACGTCACCGTGCGCCTCTAGCGGCATCCTCGAGCCTCGTAACGCGCGGGCCACGCTGGGCTCATACGGCCTTGCACCAGATGGGGTTTACCGAGCCAATCCCCTCTCGAGGATTGCTGGTGCGCTCTTACCGCACCGTTTCACCCTTACCGCACCGATCCGAGGACCAATCCGGCGGTTTACTTTCTGTTGCACTGTCCATCGGCTTCACGCTTAATCCTCGAGAGAACCAGTTCGCTCACCGCCCAGCCGTTAGCTGGCATCCTGCCCTGTGGTGCCCGGACTTTCCTCACACCCTCGGGGGTGCGCGACCGTGCCCCTTTCCGGGCCAGATTGTAGCATCCCCATTCCGGCCCGAGGAAATACAGCCTCAGGCGACCTCGAGCGGTAAGGTTTCGCCAAGTTCCTCGAATTGCTTGCCCGCCCAGGTTCGCAACCGTGTGGCGTACCGTGGGCGCGATGGTAATCGCCGGTCTCGAGCAGATTCAGCCCGAGTTCAGATTGCACGTGCGCAATAACCAGCAGTGCCAAAACTGGCGCTCAGGGTTAATGCCTCGCTGATGTCCGAGGACGTTGCGCATGTACGCCCGGAGTTGCAAGGTTCCGGCCCGCAATTCACGGAGAGGCGGTAGTGGTTTGCCCAAGCAAACGTTCTGCCTGTTCGTCCCGTCCGAGGCTGTCGAGCAGTTCGGCGGTCAGCAAGCGTGCCTCCAGACCGACATCACCGATTTCACGCGCCACGCTCGCGGCCCGCACTGGCCTATTCATACTTCCACGGTGCAAAAATGAAAAGACTGGCCCTCAACCCTCGGGCCAACTTGGAGGCACCTCAAAACACCACGGACTCGAGGCATGTTTCAAACACACCTCGAGCCCATGAACCTCGAACTTATTTTTTGTTGGCTTGAACCGTCACGGTTTTAGCGGGCGCGGGCGGACCACCCGGTTTGACACCCAGGCTGCGGTTGATCAAGAACTGCTGCGCCACCTGAATCATCGTTGAAAGCACGTAATACAAGGTCACGCCACTCGGGAATTGCAGGGTCAGGTAGACAAAAATGAACTGGAAGATCAACTGTTGGCGGAACATCTCCGGGTTGTTCTTGGTGTAGTAGTACGTCTGCGCAATGTTCACCACCGTGTACAAGACCGGCAAAATGAAGAACTGGTCCGGCAGGGCCAGATCGCGCAGCCACAGGAAGCCCTGATCAAACTCAAAGTTGGCGAAGACGCGCCAGAGCACGATCAAGACCGGCATTTGAATCAATATCGGCAAGCATCCCGCCGCCGGGTTCGCACCGTTTTGCTGGTAGAGCTTCATGGTTTCGGCGTTCAGTTTGGCCGGATCGTCTTTAAACTTTTCTTTGAGTTCGTTGATTTTGGGTTGCAACGCCTGCATCTGCGCGGTTGAACGCAACTGCGTTTGCAGCAACGGCCACAGTGCCAAGCGCAACAGGATCGTGAAAACGATGATCGTCAAACCCCAACTCGGAATGAACTTGTTGATCGTCTGCAAAATACCCATCAAACCCAACGAAAGTTGCCCAAAAATGTTCGGTGTGAAAACCTCAGGGAGTTGCGGATGGTATCCCTCAAGGTTCAAGCGCACCAGTTCGTTCGGTCCGGCGTAAACCCGTAATTTATTGCTGCTGTTCGCGGGCAAATCCACGGTGATGATCCCGTGATCGACCTCGAGTTTCGTGCCATCCGCGTTGGTTTTCGAGTCCCGGCGGCTGGTCAGTTGCGCCGCGTATTTCGCATCGCCTTCGGGTTGCACGATGATCGCGTGCGCCCAATCGCCGAGCAGTGCCGCGTAACCCAATGCCTTGACGCTGCCGCCATTGAGCGGCTTTTGTGAACCCTGCTCGAGCAATTTCTTTTGCGGGTTCGCCAGGTCAAAACCAACAAACTCGAGGTTGGGTTTGGCGATGCCGGACGTTTTCACATCCAGGTTTAAGGTCAGGCGGCGCGGATTGAGCGTGAAGTGCTTCTCGACGCTGGCGTTGCCCTGCTTGTACTTGAAGGTCGCCTCCATCAGGTCTGAGGTAGCGCTGGTCACGGGTTTCTCGGTGATTGCAGCGTCTTTGCCGGGCAGCACGATCACGGCGCTCGGACCACCAACCAAGCTGGGCAAACCGTTGTACGGCGCAACCGTGCCACTGCCGCCAAGCGAAAGCCCAAACAAATTGAAGCCTGCGACTCGAGGTTTGCTGATATCTTCGCCTTTGACGATCTTGAAGAACCAACCGATGATCTCACCTTTCGGGTTGAAGGCAATGTCGGCCAGGTTGGTTACGGCCACCAGGTCAGGTTTGCCGTCAAAGTTGGCATCCACCTCGACCCATTTTGGTTCGAGTGAGGCTTGCGCGACTGGCAGGAGCGCCAGCGCGAGGATGGCGAGGGCGCGGGTGAATTTTGAGTTCATGGAACCTCCAGGGAAGTGCGAGCAGCCGGAGGTACTGGATCGAATCCACCCGGATGAAAAGGTTGACATTTGGCGATGCGGGCCACCGCCAGCGCCGAACCACGAATCGCGCCATGAATGCGCAACGCCTCGAGCGCATAACTCGAGCAGCTTGGATAAAAACGGCAGGTTGGCGCGGCTTTCAGTGGCGAAAGGTATTTTTGGTAGCCGATGATCGGGGCCATCAGGACGCTGGCGGCAATCGTCGGGCGGCGAACTCGAGTGAACGGATCGAGCACAACCGGTTCTGAGGCTCGAGGTTCGGACATGAGTTCAGCTACGCGAGCAGTCTCGAGAAGGTTTCCTGAAGGTGCATTGAAGCTCATTTCAGACCACTTTTCGAGGTCGCAGACCGCAAAGCGCGTTGCAACTCGGCATACGTGGCCGTTGCGGCCTCAGGTGAAACCACGATCATGGCCTCGACGAGCGGCCAATCCATGCGTCGGGCCGCCTCGCGGATGCGGCGGCGCACACGGTTGCGCACCACGGCCTTGCCAACCTTCTTCGAGACCACAATCCCGAGCGCCAAGGCCGGTTTCTCGCCGCGACGCATCCGACGCGCCAACCACCGGAAGGTCAGCAGGTTCGAGCGGCCCGCCTTGCCTTTGGCCCGGACGCGACGAAACGCCCGATCACCCTTCAAGCTGCCGAAGGCGAGACGCGAAAACGGAAGGGGCTCGAGTGCCTCGATACGCCCTTCCGTTTGTCTTGAATCTTGCGTCATCCGTTCCCTTGAACCCAAATCCAACCAGCCGAAGCTCGGCTTACTGGAAGCGTGGGCTTTGTGGTGCCAGACGCTTACGGCCTTTGGCGCGACGGCGTTTGAGCACGTTCTGACCACCGGGGGTGGCGGTGCGGGCACGGAATCCGTGCGTTTTCGCACGCTTACGGCGGTTTGGTTGCCAAGTACGTTTCATTGTTGCACTCCTCCTCGAAACGCACGTTTTTCAAACGAAAAGTGGTCCGAGCCAAGACAAATCAATACCCCTTTCGGGGCAAGCCCGAGGAGTTTAGCACGGGATGATGACTCGAGCAAGCCTCAAATCCGCAATTTGCGGGCGACCGCAACCGAAGCTCGAGGTTGAGAGGTTTACCGCCAGAACTCGAGCCTCATCAGCATTTGGCCTTGATGTGTGAAAGTATTGGCATGTACATCAAGCGGATCGAATTTTCCAACCTGCGCTGCTTCAAAACCGGCGAGATGGAATTGGTCTATCCGGG
>JANOWZ010000452.1:0-5541 GCA_031418155.1 Deinococcales bacterium | reverse complement strand
CGCAAGGTCTCGAGTGCATCCGGCAGGGGTTTGATCTGCGCAACATAAGACGCAATGAACTTGGCCGCGACATCATCCAAGTTCGCGTTCGTCTCGATTTGCAGTCGCCCGCCATGCCGAGGCCAGCGTGACCGGGCCGGGGGCGTACTCGTGAGCACGGAAGACCTCGAGAAAATTGTTGGGAACGCTGGTCAAACCCAAATTGAGCATCAAGTCTCGAGACAGGAAATGGCGATCCCCTGAAAACCGGGCGAGTGTGCCGTCGAAATCGAACAGCAGGGCGCGAATCATGGATCAGTATAGGTGCCCATCCGGGTCCTCATGAGTCAGGCCCGAGCGCAATCCGACGGTGGCATCCATGACTTTATTTGCCTTGATTGCGATCTTGTGCTTTCCTGTCACGGTTTGGAAAAACTCACCACGCACGTGCCACCGCCGAGCAAATCACCAGTGATCGCATACGTCTCACCCGTGACTTCAAGTTTGGAATCCGTGTTGATCGAACATTGCGCGATGCTCTGCTTGCCTTGCCGCAAATAGAACACGCCCAGATTCGTTGGCACGCTGCTTGAAGGATGCTCGAAACCACCCACGGACACGTTGTTGCCCTCGAGCCGACCCTCGAGCATGGTGGTGGCGTACCCGATCAGTTGCAAACGCACGGTTTCGGCGTTGGAGAGTTTGATCTGCCAACGCTGACCGGGTTTTGGTGGCAGGATCGATTTTGGATCGAACGCGGGCGGAGTCGGAATTGCCGCAACCGGATTCGGATCTGAAAGCAACGTTGCCTGACATTGCGCTGCATCGGTCAGACCGCTCGAGTCCTGATACGCCGCTGTACCAACCAAACTGTTGGTCAGCAACTCGTCCAAGTAACGCGGAAAGACGCAAACCCAGACACCGGTCGAACCGGAAAAACGACCGGCAGGTTCGGTGAAGACAAAGCCTTTGGATTTCTGTCCAACCGTGTTGTTCCATTCGGCAGCACCTTTGAAAGTACCAATCTCGGAAATACCGGTCGGCAGGCCATCCTTGTCCGTTCCAGTAAACGACAGCTTCCACCGCAGTGCGCCACTCGGCGTGGCGACATCGATCTGCCAAACCTGACCGGGTCGTGCCGGAAACGATGCTCGAGCCGTTGCCGCAGCGCATCCCATTGCAATTGCGTTTCAATGATGTGATCGAGCAACACATAGTTGCCCGCGAGTGCAAGTGCAGGCAGGCAATTGAAGTAACCCTCAAAAACCCGAGGGCGCATTTCGGCCCAACTGGATACAGCATTGTTGAGTTGTTGTTTGGGCAGAATCGGCGAGTTAAAAAAGAAAAAATCGAGGGAGAATTGTAAAAACGGTTCGTCAATTTGCGCTTGAATGGCACGGCAAAGCGTGGATTTCCCGGCGCTCGAGGGACCGTTCAAGAGGATGATCTTTCCGGGTTCATTTGCTGTCATTCGCAAATTCTATGGCTCGAGCCCTATCCCGCTACCGCACGGGTCTGCTGCGTACTACCGCACGGGTCTACTGCGTACTACCGCACGGGTCTGCTGCGTACTACCGCACGACCATCAACACCACACCGATGATCGCGGCAACCACACCACCCGCAATTGCCCACGGAATCCACGCCGGGGTGGGCAACGTCACACCACTCGGTTCAACCACCATCGTGTTGGTGGTGTCCTCGCCCGGATCGTTCGCGTTCGAGGTGATGTCCGAACCCAGCACCGGCAAACGGTAATTGCGTTTGCGCGGCATGAGTTTGTGCGCTCGAGCCAGCACGACCGTCACATTGTCCGGTGCGCCCTTGGCGTTCGCAGCATCGATCATGGTTTGCGCAATCTTCTCGAGGTCCGACCGGACCGCACCGCCGATCATCTCGAGCATTTCCTCTTCGCTCAAAACGTTGGACACACCGTCCGAGCACAGCAGGATCGTGTCACCTTCACGCAACTCGAGGCCGAACAGATCCAATCGCAACTGTGGAAACGAACCAATCGCGTTGGTGATCACGTTGCGCCAACGGTGTGTTTTGGCCTCGTCCGCCGTCAGGATGCCTTGGCGCACACGTTCAGCCACCCAGGAGTGATCGCGGGTGAGTTGCTCGATCTTCACACCGCGCACCAGGTACGCCCTGGAATCGCCAACATGCGCCAGGATCGCGGCATCACCGTCAATGAACGCGGCGGTCAAGGTGGTGCCCATGCCTCGGGATTCGCTGCGTTTGCTGGCCTGCTGGTAGACCGCCAGGTTTGCGCGTTGGAAGGCTCGGGCCAGTGCCTCCGGCGGTGTGGCTTTCACGGCCAGTTCACGCAAGGCTTCGACCACTCCATTGGCGGCGAGGCTCGAGGCGACCTCACCCGCCTTGTGCCCGCCCATGCCGTCGGCAACGACGATCAACTGCCCAATCGGGAAACCTTCCGTGGCCCACATGTCCTCGTTTGCCGGACGAACCATGCCGGTATGCGTGAGGCCAGCGATCTCGAGGTCAAGTGTGGTGGGCGTTGGGGCAGTCATACTTTGCCCTCAGTATAGGGCTTTGTGCGGGATTTGCTCGAGGAAACCCGACACGGGAAGCACCAGGTGAAAGCCAAAAGGTGAAAGGTCAAAGTGTGTTTTTCCTTTTCCCTTTCACCTTTGACCTTTTTACCTGCCCTTGTACAACTCGACGTGCGCCTGCGCCGAAGTGTCCCAACCGTACTCGCCCGCCATGCCCGCCACAACCCGAGCGCTCCAGGCGGGTGTGGCAAACTCAGCCCTGGCTCGAGCCAGCGTGTCGGTCAGGGCTTTGACGGTGTACGGCTCGAACCCATAGCCCCTGGATTCAGGTACGGTGTCGGCCAACCCGCCGGTTCGTCGCACAATCGGGACCGTGCCGTAACGCATCGAGATCATCTGCGAAAGGCCGCACGGCTCGAACTGAGAGGGCATCAGGAAGGCATCCGCGCCCGCGTAGATCCGGTGTGCCAACGCCTCGTCGAAACGGCCACTGAAGGCCACACGTGCCGAATTGAGCGCCCGCATCGTCTCAAGGATACTCATATACAGGCGTTCACCGCTGCCCAAGACGACCAGCGTCCAATCTTGCACCACGGCAGGCAGCGTCTCGAGCAGCAAATCCAGACCTTTTTGATCCGCGAGGCGCGTGACCATCGCCAGGATCGGTTTGTGCCGGTCGAGGCCGAGTTCGCGGATCAGCGCGTCTCGGGCCGCCGTTTTGCCTGGGAAATCCGAAAAATGTGCCGTCAAATGCGTGTCACTCGCCGGATTCCAGTACGAGGTGTCGATCCCGTTCAGAATCCCGGTCACACCCTTCTTGGACAGCACCCCCTCGAGCCCACAACCGAACTCCGGGGTTTGCACCTCCTGCGCGTAACGCGGCGAAACCGTCGTGACCTCATCCGAGTAATTGATGCCCGCCTTGCCCAAGTTCGCATCGCCGTAAAATTCCAGACCATCCAAGCCGACCGTGCTTTGCGGCAAGCCGGACCATTCCAGAACCTCACGCGGATTCCAACGGCCCTGGTATTGCAAATTGTGAATCGTGTACACAATTTTGGCATTCTCGAGGCGGTTCGGCATGCGGTTCAGGCGCAACATCGGCGCGATCAGGCCCGTCTGCCAATCGTTCAAATGCACCACGTCCGGCGTGATCTCGAGCAGGTTCGCGGCGGCGGGCACCGCCTTGCAGAAGCGCACGAAGCGTTCCACATCGTCCGGGTAACCATACGGTTGATCGCGGGCAAAACTCGGCGAGCCCAAAAACACGTATTGCACACCATCACGCATGATCTGCCCAACCCGCACCGGGTACGGTTTGCCCTGCACCATCACCTCGAGCGTACCAACCACTTCCGGCGTGCCGTTCAGCGTCGAATACCACGGACTGATCACGGTGGCCCGCACACCCAACTTGGCAAGTGCGACCGGTAAGGCCCCGGCCACATCGGCCAGACCACCGGTTTTCGAGAACGGATGCACTTCGCTGGTAACGTACAGTAATCGCATTGACCCCCCAGAAACTCGCCCAAAAACTTGACAGAATGTGAACGGAACGCCTAAACTCTACATCCTTTGGGTGCGCATCACCGCCTACGGGTTCAACTCACAACCTAAACTTCGGCCAGAGCGCTGCTCGCGGCCATTTTCGTGAGATTGAAACCCAACCCGAACAAAAACCGTATTCTAAACTGGCAAAAATCGAGCGCAAAACGCTCGGGCTTCCCTGTTCGGTACGGCAACGGGTCAATTGACAGGACAAATTGAGCAGGACCAATTCAAGCATTGAGCAAAGCCAACTCGAGCGGCGGGTTCGACTTTCCTCTCTCTCCAATGAGGTGAACAATGGCGGTAGCAGCAAAAACCAGCAAGCCGGTCAAAGCAACCGAAACGAAAAAACCTGTCGCAGCAGCGGCAAAAGCACCGGCAACCAAAGTGACCGCCGCCCAAGTCGCGGCCCCAAAGGCGGCCTCAAAAACTCCAGCAACAAAAGCCGAGACCAAAAAAGCACCGGCTCCAAAAGTGACCGCCCCGAAAGCAGACCCCGCAAAAGCGGAAGCCACGAAAACCACCGCCAAAACCGAAACGCCAAAAACCAGCAAAGGACCAGCAGGCAAAGCCTGGATTGACACGGCAGCCATCCGCGCCCTGGTCGCTCGAGGTAAAAAAGAGGGCGGCAGTCTGGACAGCGCCGAAGCCAGCGAAGCCCTCAACAAAGCCCTCGTTGAGGCCGGACTGAACCCGGATGACACCGACGAGTTTGACGACCTGATGCAGTACCTGGCCACCGAAGGTGTCAGTATCACTGACCTGGCCGAAGACGAAGAGATCGAAGCCGACGATGAACTGGACGTGCCCGAAGGCCGCAACGAAGAAGAAGACGAGGAACGCGAAAACCGTTTCGCCGAAGAAAGCGTGCGCCTGACCACCAACGACCCGGTGCGCCAATACCTGCACGAAATCGGTCGCGTGCCGCTTTTGACGCTCGAGGAAGAAATTTCGCTCGCCCGTCGTGTTGAAGAGGGCGAAGAGGCGAAAAAAGACCTGGCCGAAACCGGCGAGGGCCTAGACGAACGCGGACGCCGCGCCCTGGTGCGCAAAGGACAAGACGGCGACCAGGCGCGTCAAGGCTTGATCGAAGCGAACTTGCGCCTTGTCGTTTCGATTGCCAAAAAGTACACCGGACGCGGCCTATCTTTCCTGGATTTGATCCAAGAGGGCAACCAAGGTTTGATCCGCGCCGTCGAAAAATTCGAGTACAAACGCCGTTACAAGTTTTCCACCTACGCGACCTGGTGGATTCGCCAAGCCATCAACCGTGCCATTGCCGTTCAGGCCCGCACGATCCGCATTCCGGTCCACATGGTCGAAACGATCAACAAACTGACCCGCACCGCAAGGCAACTGCAACAAGAACTTTCACGCGAACCCAGCTTTGAAGAAATCGCCGAAGCGATGGGACCAGGCTGGACCGCCGAAAAAGTTGAAGAAGTCCAAAAAGTGAGTCAGGAACCCGTCAGCCTCGAGACGCCAATCGGTGACGAGA
>JANOWZ010000451.1:0-10371 GCA_031418155.1 Deinococcales bacterium | reverse complement strand
CCATTTGTGATGCCAGATCACTGCCCAAACTCAGCCGAGGCCTAGACTGAACCATGCCCAGCCTTGAAATCAACGGATTCCCGCTCGAATACGCACTTGAAGGCCAACCAGAACCCGCCGAAACTGTGGTGCTGATCCACGGCGAACTCGCCAGCACGGAATTCTGGGATGCGACGGTCAGCGAATTGGCGCACAAGTACCGGATCTTGCGCCCGAGCCGAATCCCACGTAGCGACGCGAACGCCGAAACACATGCACTCGAGGTCATCGCGCTGCTTGAGCATTTGGGCATTGGTTCCTACCACCTGGTCGGTCATTCCGGCGGCGGTCTAATCGCGTTGCGCACCGCCGCACTGATGCCCAAATCCTGCCTGACCTTAACGCTTGCCGATACCTACGCAAAGTTGGACGCGGCACTCGAGGCGAAAATCTCCAGTGTTATGGCTGCTCTCGAGGCTGGTGGGCTGAGCTTGGCGGTTCGCGTCGCGTTGCCGTGGCTGTGGGGTTCGTCTACGCTCGAAAATTCTGACCGCATGACGGCCACGCTCGCACGGGCTTCACAGGCCAGTGCGGAGGTGGTTCGCACTTCGCTTCAGGGCGTGCTCGAGAGCGGCGATCAACGCAAATGGCTGCGGGCGCTCGAATGCCCAACCCTGGTCGTGGTCGGATCGGACGACAACTTAACCCCGTTGCGTTACAGCCATGAGATCGTCGAATGGGTGCGCAGCGGCTTGGGTGTACTCATTACAATCACTGGCGGCGGGCACAACGCGCCGCTCGAACGTCCCGAAGAATGGACGCGAATCTTGGCGGGATTCCTCGAGCGCCACAAAGAATTCGTCGCCGGTCCAAGCGATTGGGACCCGAATGAGGAAGACTCCGAAGATGATGGCGCGGAGTTCCAGGATTACGGGGATCTCGAGTCCCTGCGGTAATGGAACGAGTGAATCATGAGTGAACTCGGGTCAATTCTTAATACTCGAGCTTGTGAACTCCTGGTCCAGGGCCAAGTGGATCCAAAACGATTGAAACCGTTGCCACAGGTGTTCTCAGGCCAAGTTCCAAGGTGATGCGCAACCTCCAGACCCGTGCGGCCAGACCTGAGAATCTGTGTCCTCAAGCAGGCGAACTTCCCACACTTCTGCCGTGAGCGCAGCCCCACGCGATCAATACCCAAGCCTTCAGTTTTCTGAAGCTCCCCTTTCGTGCTGTCAGCTTCTTGCAAGAAACACTGTTGCATCCTGACCAATGGCCCGATGAGGACCCTTTGTGTCCCCAAACACCACCTGAGCCTCACACAAACCGAGGGTATTCACATGAATGCAGGAAAGCGCCTCACAATCCCCAGGGTTTTATCGGGTCTTCTGTACGGAGCCCAGCGCAAGCGAAGCATTCTTATGACAAATCACTCCCCCCGGTACAACAGTTTTTCATGGACGGCAAGCATTTTGCTTCCCGCCCTTTTTCTCGTCCTGCTCGGATCGTGCGGTCAAACAGACCTGGTTTCCACAAAACCTGCCACGTCCGTGAGCGCCAAGCCGGCAAATCCAACCAACCCTGCACCGGAACCCGTCACCACAGATGCGGTCAGCATCAGTGGTATCACCGCCAGCTCAGCCGAAGCCAACAACCCGCCCAGCAACGTCAGTGACGGCAAACTGACCACGCGATGGAGTGCGGGCGGCGATGGACAATGGATTCGACTGGATTTGGGGCAGATCATGACGGTCGGAGCCGTCAAAATCGCCTGGTACAAAGGCAGCAGCCGCCAAGCCAAGTTTGACGTGCAAACCTCGAGTAACGGCAACACCTACACCAACGTGATCACCAACAAGACCAGCAGTGGCACCTCGAGCGACCTTGAGCTTTACGCATTCACGGCCCTCAAAGCACGTTATGTGCGTGTGATCGGTCACGGAAACTCTGAAAATCAAGCCATCGCCATTACTGAATTAAGGGTCGAAGGTCCAGTTCCGGCACCGAAACCAGCACCGACACCAGCACCTACTCCGACCCCGGCACCTGCCCCGGCACCCACTCCAACGCCAGCACCCACCCCCACTCCAACACCCGCGCCGAAACCGACTCCAGCACCGACTCCAGCACCGACTCCAGCACCGACTCCAGTACCGACCCCCACTCCAACACCCACCACCGGACCACTGATTGTGGCCCAACCATCAGGAACAATCTATTACGTGGATTGCGACGGCGGAAACGACGGCAACACTGGAACCGGCCCAACGAGTGCTTGGCGCAGCATTGGCAAGGCAAACGGCACGAAGTTGGCTGCGGGTCAGTCCATGCTGTTCAAACGTGGCTGCACATTCCAGGGTCCACTCTGGGCTGGTTGGCGCGGCACCGCCGATGCACCCATTTTTATCGGTGCATACGGCAACGGTAACGCCCCGATGATCCGCAACGGATACCCGGCAGCAGTCTCGATCTCCGGTCAGTACGTCGTGATCGACAGCCTCGAGGTCAGCGCCGACAAACCCGGCCCGTACCGCAACGCCCAGAACTGCCGCTGGACCCCGCAGGGTTGGCGCATCGGTTTTGAATTCAATGGCGATGCGAAATTCAGCACCGTTCAACGCTCGAAAGCCAGCGGCCTGACCGGAGGCATCCGATTCGGTGGTGGCTCGAGAAACCGGGCAATTCACAACGCTTTTGTTGATAACACCGTGATGTCAAACAACACGCCCTCATGGGAGGGTGGTGACGATGACTCCGGCGCATGGGGAGTCCTCCTGAACGCCAACGACAATGAAGTGGCCTACAATACCTTCAGTGGCAACACCGCTTGCAGCGAAGACTACGGCGTTGAAGGCGCATCGATTGAGGTCTTCGAGGCGAGCGGCAACTACATTCATCACAACAAATCGATCAATGACTCAACCTTCACGGAATTAGGTGGATCGTGGAACCGCCCATCGCAAAACAACACTTTTGCCTACAACCTCTACGCACCCATCAAAACGGGCGGCGAATTGCTGGTCCTGCGCGGCTACGACAGCAAATGGGGCGGCAATCCCGGCACGAAGTTCTACAACAACACCGCCTACCAGGTTACGGTCGGCATCTCCTGCGCCGACGGCTGTAGCTCGAGGATCCTGAGCGCCCGCAACAACATTATTTGGTCACGGCGCGATACCGACAAGGGCGCACTCTGGGCCAGCGGCCCATTCGACGAGGGCAACAACATCTACTGGCGCAGCGGCGCTCCAACCTCGGCCAACATCGAGGGTGGTGGCATCGCCTCGAGCTCGAAGGTGGTCGATCCAAGGTTCGTGGACCCAAACAATTACGACTTCACGCTGGCGGCGGGAAGCCCCGCAATCAATGCCGGAACAACTTCGGTCGTTCAGGCTTTGGGGATCACCTCTGACCTGATCGGAACGCCATTGCCCGGTAACAGCGTGGACATCGGCGCACTCGAGCGCCGCTAAAGCCCTGAAGCAACCAATACCTTGACGTGAGTCGTGAACGCCCAGTTTTTCTGGTCTCATGACGCGGGATTGGTCACACCCGTCCCATTCACTGACCCGTATCATCGTGCAATGCTCGCAACCCCGTCGAGTTCGGTCCTATTTGAATCGCCATCCGAGGCGATTCTGGCCGTGAACCTCGAATGGCGGATTCTTGCCATCAATCAGGCCGCCGCATCACTTTACGGCATCAACGCAACTTCGGCCATCGGGCGTTCACTGACCGACTTAACCGGCGATCAGTTCGAGCCAACCGCCCCAAGGCTCGAGGGCGAAACCTGGCGTGGCGAGGCGTGGCATCACACCGCCGCACTGCGCCGCTTCCGCGCCGAAATCAATGTTCATAGGGAAACAACCCCCCGCTTTGGCATGAACCTCGAGCACCTGCTCGTGGTGGTTCGAGACATCAGCGAAATTCATGCCGAACGTGTCCGACAGGAAATTCTGATCACCACCATACAGGCGCTCGCCGAATCGCAACAAGTGAAAACCGCCCGTGATGCGGCCCTGACCAACCTGCTCGAGACCGGAGGGGTCAATGCGGTGATCTTCAATGACCGAAGCGAACAGGACACATTTTGTCTGGCGGCAGCCCACGGACTTGATGCCCAAACACATGCACTTGGCCAAGAAGTCCACCTGACCAACGATGAAATCAAAACCCTTGAGCGCGGTGAAACAATCCAGTACGACCTGGGGCTCGCCACCTCAGGACCATTCACGCAACACCTCGCCAGTATCGGTTTCACACACCTGATCGCCGTTGGCAAACGTTCATCGGGACGGGTCATCGGCACGCTGGTGCTACTCTACCGGGGTCAACCAGAACTGGACCTCAAACCCATTCTGCCGAGCATCGGCGCGGCACTTGGCACTCAAATGTCACGGATTAAAGCGCTCGAAGTGGCCGATCAACGCGCCCTCGCCTTCGAGAAACTCGCCGAACTTTCGGCAGCCCTCGAAGCCATCGAAGATCCCGGAACCATCGCCCAACACGCCTTGGAAACACTCTTAAAACTGACCAAACTCGAGGCTGGATTCTGGGTCAAAATCGGCCAGGGTCGCGTCTGGCTTGCCGAACGACACGGGCAATTTCCAGAAGGATTTTATCAGGCCTATCACGGCAGCAGCGTGAGCGAATTCGATGGTGAGACCGTCGGCCAGATCTTGATACAGCAAGGCCATTACTCCCAATTTGATGTGCAAAGCGTGGCTGCCCTCAGTGGTGTCGCCAAACTTGGTGTTCGAAGTGTCTGCTTCGGAGCGGTCAAACTCGATGGAGTCCTGATCGGCTACGTCGCTGCTGCGAATTTCAATCAACCACGCCAAGTGCCAAGCGGTACGCTCGAGGTGGTCAACTTCATCGCCAAACGCATCGGACGGGCCCTCGAACGTGTCCACAGCAACCGCCGATTGCAGGTTGCACGCAGTGAAGCCGAAACCCGCGCCCGCGCCTTCGCACGCCTCGCCACACTCTCGGCAGAACTCGAAACTTTGACCGATGCCCGAACCATCACCAAACATGGGCTCGAGACACTGCTCGAACTGACCGGACTCGACGGAGCCGTGTATTACCAGTACAGCAACAACACGATCCGTACCGTTGAAGTCTGCGGCACGTACCCACCCGGCATAGTGATCCCAGAAGTACCTGTCAGCAGCAGCGGCATGATCTCTCAACTGATCAAAGACCGACAACCGATGCTGGTTGAAGACTACCAAAAAGTACCCAACGCCATAGAACACGGCCTGAAACACCAAGTGCGCACCCTGATCTTTGCGCCAGTCATGCTCGAAGACCACGTTCTCGGGTTTGTCAGCGCCTCGAGTTTCGGTGAGATCAAACCCACCCCAGATGGCACGCTAGAGTTTGTTTCTTTCTTATGCGCCCGAATTGCCCGAGCCTTGGAACGCGCCGATCAAATCCAGGAAATTTACGCAACCCGCGCCGCAACCTTCCAAACCCTCGGCCTTGCGCTCGAGGCCCGAGATTTTGAAACCAAAGGCCACACGGATCGCGTTGTCCGGCATTCACTTGCACTTGGACGGGCGTTCAAGTTGGACGATGACACCCTTCAATCGCTCGAGTGGGGCGCGTACCTGCACGACATCGGCAAGATCGCCATTCCCGACGCGATCCTCTTGAAACCCAGCCCGCTCAATCCAGAAGAATGGACCGCAATTCGAGAACACCCACAAATTGGTTACGACATCCTCGAGGAATTGCACTTCCTGCCGCTCGAGACGTTGCAAATCATGCGTTCGCACCAGGAACGCATGAACGGCACGGGCTACCCGGACGGATTGATTGGCGCTGAGATCCCGTTTCTTGCCCGTCTGTTTGCGGTAGTAGATGTCTTTGATGCCCTGATCAGCCGACGACCTTACAAACAAGCCTGGACGCTCGAGGCGACCCTGACCGAATTGCGGACACAGGCCGGTGTCACTTTGGATGCCGAGGTTGTAAACGCCTTGATCCGAATGCTCGAGCAAAACCCAGCCTGGTAAACTTCAGAGTTTGGCGAGTGTCACGCCCGTCTGCCCCTGGTACTTACCCTTGCGATCCGCATACGTGACCTCGGGGCGTTCACCCTCGAAAAACAAAAGTTGCACGCAACCCTCGTTCGCATACATTTTTGCCGGAAGCGGCGTGGTGTTCGAGAACTCGAGCGTGACATGCCCTTCCCAACCAGGCTCGAGCGGCGTGACATTGGCGACGATGCCCACACGGGCATAGGTACTCTTGCCCAGCGCGATCACCATGACGTTATCCGGGATTCGCATGTACTCGACACTGCGGGCCAGCACAAACGAATTCGGCGGAATGATCACCTCATCGCCCTCGAAATCAATGAAGGCTCGAGGATCGAATGCCTTCGGATCAACGACCGTATTGAACGCATTGACGAAGATTTTCCATTCACGGGCGGCCCGCAAATCGTACCCAAAGCTGGAGATGCCGAAACTGATCACGCCAGCGCCACCCGCCTCGCGGACTTGACGGTCGGCAAACGGTTCAATCATGCCTTCTAAAGCGCGGGTGCGAATCCAATGGTCGGGTTTGATGCTCATGCGCAAAGGATAACCCAGGCTCGAGGTGGATCGAAAGCCTGGGTGGAATGGAGGTGAGGGCGAACATGGAGTTCGCCCCTACAGTTTGAGGCTTAGAACTGGGCGAGAACGGCTTTCAAACGCTCGAGTTGCAATCCGAAATCCTCGACACGGCGTTTTTCTTCTTCGATCACTTCGGCGGGCGCTCGAGCGACAAATCCTTCGTTGGAAAGCTTGCCTTGCGCCTGCGAAATTTGCTTCTCGAATTCGACGGCACGTTTCTTGGCCTTTTCGACCCAATCGCTTTCATCGACCAAGCCCTCGAAGCCAACACGAACCTCGAGTCCGGGTGTGATGTCCGCAATCGTTTTACCAGAGATCGCCCCGAGTTCAGCACGGGCGAGTGCGGTGAACGTCTCGATATTGGCCTGCACCGCCTCGAGTCCATCACCGTTGATGCTGACCGTCACGGGTTGCGCAGGCGAGAGGTTCAACTCGGCCCGCAATGAACGCACGCTCGAGATGGCAGATTTCACAAATCCGAACTCGCGCATCGCCTCATCGTCTGACCAGTTTTCGGCAACCGGCCAGGTTTCAATCGAAAGTTGTGGCGCGTCCGGGTTGAGCGTTCCGTAAATCTCGGACGTGATGAACGGCATGAACGGATGCAACATTTTCAAGATGCACTCGAGCACGTGCTTGAGCGTGGTCTTCGTCGCGGTGTTGCCCTCGCGCATCGCGGGCTTGGCGACCTCGAGATACCAATCGCAAAATTCATCCCAGGTGAACGAGTAGACCGTGCGAATCGCGGCGGCCAGATCGAACTCGTCAAGTTGTCGCGTGACCATGCGAATCGTTTCAAACAACCGGCCCGTGATCCACCGATCCGCAAGCGTCTGTTGGGCAGAACCCACCTGATCGCTCGAGATGTTCATCATCACATACTTGGAGGCGTTGTAAATTTTGTTCGCAAAATTTCGGCCCTGTTCATACCGGCGTTCATCGTGCTTGATGTCCTGCCCGCCTGTCGCCAGGTAAGCCCAGGCGAAACGGCAAGCGTCCGCGCCGTACTTGTCGATCAGTACCAACGGGTCGATGCCGTTGTTCTTGGATTTCGACATTTTCGCACCCTTGGCATCCAAGTACAGGCCGTGCAAGACAATCGTGTGAAACGGAGCCTTCCCCGTAAACTCGAGGCCAGACATCTGCATTCGGGCCACCCAGAAGAACAGAATGTCGTAGCCCGTGACCATGACATCGTTCGGGTAGAACTTGCGGAAATCTGCCGTGTCGTCCGGCCAGCCCAACGTCGAAAACGGCCAGAGGGCGCTTGAGAACCACGTGTCAAAGACATCCGAATCTCGAGTCAAGTTCAGGTGCGCATACCGTGGGTCTTTGTCGCAATCCAAATCGGGATTCGCCAAATCCGGCACGTACAATTTGCCATCCTCGTCGTACCAGGCAGGCAGTTGATGGCCCCACCAGAGTTGCCGCCCAATCGCCCATTCCCGAATATTCTCGAGCCAATCCCTGTTGACTTTCAACCAACGTTCCGGCACAAGTTTCATCTCGCCAGCGTCGAGGCTCTCGAGCACCTTGCGGGCCGGTTCTTTCATGTTGCACCACCACTGTGTCATGACCATCGGTTCAATCGGTTCCTTGGTGCGTTCCGAAATGCCCAAACTGATCTTGTAATCCGCCTCGTTGAACAACAACTCTTTTTCCCTTAAAGCCGCAACAACCAGTTTACGGGCCGCGAATCGATCTAACCCAAGAAACTCCTCGGGCACTAAATCACCAGTCATCTTTGCGCTCTTATCCAGGATCGAGGGTTTCTCGAGGTTATGTCGTTTGCCGATCTCAAAATCTGTCGGGTCGTGTGCCGGAGTCACCTTAAGTGCACCAGTTCCAAAATCCCTTTCAACCGCCTCGTCTAAAATGATTGGAATGAAACGATCAGTTAGCGGAATGCGGACACGTCTGCCCGCCAAAATGGACGCTCGTTCGTCCTGAGGATGAATTGCAACCGCCATATCAGCGAAAATTGTTTCTGGTCTAACAGTTGCCACCAATATCTCGTCATCCTCAACCGCTATGTCAACTCGATTTGGCTGTTCATCACTCCGAGTTATCAACCCAATCGTCTTTCCGCGACCCTCAAGTTCATATTTGATTGTGTACATCTTGCCCTGACGGTCCTCGCGGTCCACCTCGAGATCCGAAAGCACCGTCTGCGCCACCGGGTCCCAATTGACAATCCGTTCACCACGGTACGCGAGGCCCTTGTGGAAATACTCGACAAACGTGCGCCGCACCGCCCGAGACAAACCGGCATCCATCGTGAAGCGTTCTCGAGACCAATCCGCACTGACACCCAAGCGCGTCAACTGCTTCAGGATGGCCCCACCGTTGCGGTCCTTGAATTCCCAAACATGCTCGAGAAACTTCTCGCGCCCAAGATCATGACGGGTCTTGCCCTCGAGTGCCAATTCTTTTTCGACCATGACTTGCGTCGTGATGCCCGCGTGATCCATACCAGGCAAGTACAACGCCTCGAAGCCAGCCAGCCGCTTGTAGCGCGTGATCGTGTCGATGATCGTGTTGTCCAAGGCGTGACCCAAGTGCAAACTGCCATTGATGTTCGGCGGCGGAATGACGATGGTGAACGCGGGCTTGCTGGAGTTTGCATCGGCCCGGAATGTGCCAGGTTTGGCCCAATTTTCCGCCCAGGAGGGTTCGACGGTTGCGGGATCGTAGGATTTGGCGAGTTCATTCATGATGGACCTCTTTCAATTTGCGACGGGATAGCCAATCTCTTTGATCTCATCCTCGAGATCGGTCAGTTCAATATCAGGATTCAACTTTTGAACGATTTTCTCAGTCAATGGTTTGTGTGCATAAACATGACGAACAGCAGCTATCGGGATTCTGACTTCGTAATACTCTTTGGCCCATTTCTGATACGTTTCCGGTAAGCCATCAAAAATCCAAAGCAGCGTTGATGAACCATCATTCGCGTGTTTTTCTTTTGGAAACTCAATCGGACCGCATTGCCAACCAATATCAATAGTCAAATGCCAAATACAAAATGTGGTGTCTTCTAACTTAAACGCTGGTTCGTTCAGAAAACCAGAAAACTCTTGTGGCACATGCTCGAGAATCCCAGGCCAAACCCGTTCTACTTCCTGCGAATATGGACTCATCACAGATTCGTGATCGAAACCTTTGAGGATCGCGCCTACACTCGAGACAGTCATAAAGTAATCGTCGCCAGATCCATCTCGCATTGAGGCCATCATCGTGGTTTCGTCCCAGCGTGAGTTGAAAGAAAAATACCGCGATTCCCAATCGTCTGGGCAGATGATTGCATCCAACATCGCAGCCGCTTGACTGATTCGCTTGGCCTGTTCGATGCTGGGCATCAACTCGAGAGATAACGTTGAGATTCTGGTCATCGTGGAAATCCCTCTTTCACTCTCTCGAGCATCGCATCCAATCCCCAATCCAACTTCACATCCTCGGGTGAGTTCACTTGACCACCAACACCGCTGATCCGTACCCTTTGAGCAACTTGTCCGCCGTTAAGAACGTAATGCGTTCGACTTGCGCCGTAGCGATCAGGCCGCGATCAAATGGGTCTTGATGAATGCCCGGAAGTGTACTGGTTTCAATCGCAGCATCGGCCACGAATGGTAACAGCGTAAAGCCCTCCTCGAGCGTTGCCTGTTTGATCTCTTTGGCATCCGCGTCCAATTTGCCTTTGCTGGCTTTGAGCGCAACCTCCCAGATCGACAGGCTCGAGACGTAAATTCGGTTGCTCGGATCGGCGATC
>JANOWZ010000450.1:0-8870 GCA_031418155.1 Deinococcales bacterium | reverse complement strand
TTCGTAGCCGACACCGGAAGCGCGGGCCTCAAAATCGGCGAGTCGATCTCCGGCCCAAACCGAGTGCGTGTGCGGATCGATCAAACCGGGAATCACGGCACGACCCTCGAGATCAATTCGTGCTTGGGTTTCGCCCGTCCAGTCGTGCTCGAGGCCGACCCAGGCGATCAGACCGTCCTGAATGCCGAGCGCGGCGTGCTCGAGCATCTGCAATTCGCCGTGTTGTTTTCCACGCTGCAAACCCGCACCGTTCGCGGTTGCAAGTTGCGAAATGCCCGTGATCAACAGGTCAAGCATCGAACACCGCCAGCAGTGTTTCGATCACCAATCGCGCCGCGAACAAGGCGCTGTTGCCGCTCGAATCCAAATTCGGTGTCATCTCCACCAGGTCAAATCCGATCACGCTGTTGCGCTGCGCGGTCGCCTGCATCAAACGCACTGCTGTGGCGAAACTCAGGCCGTCCGGTTCTGGACTCGAGGTGGCCGGAAAGAAACTCGGATCGAAGGCATCGGCATCGAAGGACAAATAGACGTTTTTGCCCTCGGGTAATCTCGAGATCACCGCCTCGAGATCATCCATTTCCCAAGTCGGAATCAATCTGTGACCTCGGGCTTTCGCGGCACGGACCGCTTCGGGATCGGAACGTACGCCACGCAAACCAATCGTGGTGATGTGCTTCAGGTTCGGCAAATCCTCGCAAGCGCGACGGAACGGACTCGAGTTGGAAAACCGTGTTTCATTGCGAACATCGGTAAAATCCAAATGCGCATCGATCTGCACGACATGCAAATCCGGCACGTCATCGAAGGCTTTTAACAACGGATAACTGACGCTGTGGTCGCCACCAAAAAACACTGGCAGTCGCGCTCGAGATCGCAAGGCTCGGGCCGCAGTCTCGATACGGTTTCGAGCGAGTTCCGGTTCGAGGCTCGGCAAATCCACATCGCCAACGTCGAACAATTTCAGGTTCGAGAGCCGAAAATGATCCGTGCGCAAATCGTAAAAACCTTCCGGCGAAAGCGCGTAACGCAGGCTCGCCTCACGAATCGCTCGAGGTGCGAAACGCGCACCGGGACGGAAGCCGAGCGCTATGTCGAACGGCACGCCAAGCACGCCGACGTCGGCTTGCCAATCATGCTCGAGGTTGACGATGGGTGCCCGAGCGAAACTTGGAATTCCAGCGAAGGGCAACATCAAACACCCGCTCTCGAGGGTTGCTGAATGTGCTGGCCTTTGCTCGAGCCGGTTCCGAAATGGATTTTTGTGGACAAGCTGTCGCTCATGATTTTCCAGACTTCTCGAGGCTGGGCATGTCCACGCCGCGTTCGATGGCGGCATGTTTCGCCAGGTCGTACCCGGCATCGGCGTGTCGGATCACACCCATCGCCGGATCGTTTTTCAGGCACAGGCGCAATCGCGTGTCGGCCTCGTCGCTGCCGTCGGCCACGGCGACCAGGCCCGAGTGTTGGCTGTAGCCCATGCCGACACCGCCGCCGTGGTGGAAGCTCATCCAGGCCGCGCCGCTCGAGATGCCGACCGCAAAGTTTAAGAGCGCCCAGTCTGAAACCGCGTCCGAACCGTCGAGCATGGCTTCGGTTTCGCGGTACGGGCTGGCGACCGATCCAGCATCGAGGTGATCGCGGCCAATCACAATCGGGGCGCTCAGGCGGCCATCTCGAACCATTTGATTGAACAGCAATCCGGCCTGATCACGTTCGCGGTAGCCGAGCCAGCAGATCCGTGCGGGCAAGCCTTGGTAGGCGATTTGGCTCGAGGCGTATCCCAACCAGTGTTGTAAGCGCGAGTCGTTCGGGAAGAGTTCGAGCAGCGCCGCGTCCGTCTTGGCGATGTCCTCTGGATCGCCAGAGAGGGCCACCCAGCGGAACGGGCCGCGCCCCTCGCAAAAAGAATCACGAATGAATGCGGGCACGAAACCAGGGTAGGAAAAAGCATTCTCGAGGCCACCGAGTTTGGCTTGTGCCCGAAGGTTGTTGCCGTAATCGAAAGCGATTGCGCCTTTGGATTGCATCTCGATGATCGCCTCAACGTGACGCACCATCGCGGCCCGAGCACGAACCAAATATTCCTCGGGCCGACTCGAGCGCAACCTGTCGATGTCCTCGTCGGCCTTGGCGCTCGGCAAGTAGCCCCACATCGGATCGTGACTCGAGGTTTGATCGGTGACGAGTTCTGGAATGAAACCCAACGCGAGCATCTGCGGCAGCACATCGCAAGCGTTCCCGAGCAGCCCAATCGAAACGGCACGTCTTTCGTTCTTCGCAGCTCGAGCCAAGCGGATCGCATCCTCGAGGTTGCTGGCGACCCGATCCAAGTAATTCGTCTCGAGGCGGCGTTGAATCCGGTGCGGATCGATCTCGATGCAGATCGCCACGCCGCCCGCCAGTTTGACCGCCAACGGTTGAGCGCCACCCATGCCGCCCAAGCCCGCCGTGACGGTGATTGTGCCCGCGAGACTGCCGCCAAAATGCTTTTGCGCCGCGCCTGCAAAGGTTTCATACGTGCCCTGCAAGATGCCTTGCGTGCCGATGTAAATCCAACTCCCGGCGGTCATCTGGCCGTACATCATCAGGCCAGCCTTGTCGAGCCGATCAAATTCGTCCCAGGTCGCCCAGTTCGGCACGAGGTTGGAATTGGCAATCAGTACCCGAGGCGCGAGCGGTTGCGTCTCGAGCACCGCCACCGGTTTGCCCGACTGCACCAACAGCGTCTGGTCATTCTCGAGTCGATCCAGGGTTTCAACGATCTTGTGATACGCCTCCCAATTGCGGGCCGCTTTGCCGCGCCCACCGTAAACGATCAATTCCTCGGGCTTCTCGGCCACCTCCGGGTCGAGGTTGTTCATCAGCATCCGTTTGGCGGCCTCTTGAATCCAACCTTTGGCAGTTCGGGTGTTTCCCCTAGCGGCACGAATGGGTTTATACATGTCTCGAGTCTGCGCCGTGCCAACCCAGAGCACAAGGTCCGCGTCCAGTATCGTTGGACAAAATTGCTGGACAAAAACGCGCATACTGGCTTATGCAATCGCTCGAGAAAGCCAGCCTGATCCTTCGTCAATTCACCCGCAGCAATCCCATCTGGGGCGTGCGCGAACTGGCCCTGGAACTCGGCATGCCACGCTCGAGCGTTCACCTGTACCTGCAAACCCTGGCCCACCTGCAATGGTTGCGCCGCACCGACAGCGGGGGCTACCGCCTCAGTTGGCGCTTGCTCGAATTCTCCGAACACCTGCACCACTCTCTGGGCTGGTACGGCACGGCCCGCACTCAAATGCAGGCGCTCGCCACACAAACCCAAACCCTCGGCGTGCTCTGCGTGCTCGAAGAAAACCGCGTGGTCTGCATCGACCGTTTCAACGCCGATCCAGCCCTCGAGTTCGCGCACATTCAAACCGATGTCTACCTGCCCGCCAACGCCACCGCCGCCGGAAAAGTCCTGTACGCCTTTCAGGAATTACCCGCACCAGAATTTGAAACATTCACGCCGAACACGATCATCACGCCCGACGAATGGAAAACCGAACTCGAACGGGTGCGACAACAGAACATGGCGTACTCGATAGAGGAATGGTTGCCCGGTCAGTGCGCCCTGGCGATCCCCATTTTCTTTGAAGGCCAACTCGAGGCCACCCTCGGGTTTCAACTGCCGCTCGAACGGTACTTGCGAGAACGCAATGGCTTGCGGCGGGCCTTGCTGAGATAAAAGCCATGACACGCGCATCGTGGTCTTCAATCCTGATGTGACTTGAGGTTGATCAGGGCATCCCCGCCACATGCTCGAGCAATGCCGATTGGCCCATCCTGTCTCGTCCGAGAACCAGCACGTTGTGCTGCTTGCGAAGATGTTGAATTTTCAAAAGCATTCAACAGTTCGGAGGAGGTGGGCTTTCCCACCTCCTCGTTTCTAGCCCAATGTTTCTAGCTCAATGGCCCTCGAGCTTATTTCGTCCCGAGCTTACTTGGTTTCGGGCGTTGGTGCGGCCACGGTCACGGACTTCACCACTTTATTGTTCTCGTAATCTGGTTCGGCCTGGATGATGAAGTACTTGGCGATTGGTTGATCGCCACGGTCGTTGAAAGCAATCTTGCCGGTGATGCCGTTGAAGGTCACGCTACGGGCTGCGGCTGCGACGGCTTCACGGGTTGGCATTTTACCGCCGCCGTCACGGATGGCTTTGGCGATACCCTGAATGACCACGCGGGCGGCATCGTAGGCGTAGGTTGCGTAGCCTTCGGAATCCCGACCGAATTTGGCCTTGTATTTCGCGCCAAACTTCTTGGCCGCTGGCAGCACCGAGATCGGACCGGAGGTCGTGGCGAAGAAAACGTTCTTCATGTTCTCGCCACCGGCGAGTGCTTGAAGGTCGCTTCCGTCGAGGCCGTCGCCACCGATGATGGCGGCGGTGATGCCCTTCTGACGGATTTGCTTGATCATTGGGCCGCCCTGGTCGTAGATGCCACCGTAGAAGATGACATCTGGCTTATCGACAACGGCGCGGTTCAGAACGCTCGAGAAGTCGCGTTCGGCGGCGTCGATACCGGTCTCAAACATGATTTTACCACCGGCTGCGGTGACGGTTTTGGCGAAGAACGAGGCGATGCCCGAACCGTAGGCGGTCTTGTCGTTCAAGACGTAGTAGTTCTTGGCTTTGAGCGTCTTGATGGCGTAATCGGCTGCGGCTGGGCCTTGCACATCGTCACGTCCGCAAACGCGGTTGGTGACTTTGGCGGTGCTCTTGCGATCCGTCACGAGTGGGTTGGTGTTGGCTGGGCTGACCATGACCAAACCGACCTTGGCGTACACTTCACTCGAAGGAATAGCCACGCCCGAGTTCAGGTGTCCGACCACGCCGAGAACGTCTGCGTCGTTGATGATCTTATTTGCGTTGGCTGCGCCAACGTCTGGCTTGGCTTGATCGTCGTAAGCTTCGTAGCTGAATTCAAAGCCTTGCGAGGTGACGGTCTTGCCGAACTCTTCCATGGCGATGGTGACACCGTTCTTGATGCCTTCGCCCTGCTTGGACTGACCACCAGAAAGTGGTGACTGCGAGACGAGCTTGATTTTGCCTTTCATGGCGGCGTTGGCGGCAACCAAGGTGGTTGCGGCGAGCGCAAGGGTCAACAACACGATGCTTTTCTTCATATGCCTCCCGATCAATGGCACACGTCCGGGGTGCGAACCCTCAGACGTTTTTTGTGCTGCGGGAATCATAGTGTGCGCTATTGAGCATGTCAATGCGGCAGAAATTACAGTTTTGGTCAGCTTTAGACCAGGAAAGCATTGCGAGAATGCACTGGATTGAAAACACTCCAAACTCCATCAGGCATTTGGGCGGATTCCACGAACAGCATCTCGAGCAGAAGGCTTTAGAATGAACATTTGCTCGAGGCGCATCACTTGATTTGACGGTACATCAAAACTTAATCCTTGGTCCAAATTGGATTCAAGGAGTGTTTACCGGTCCATCTGCACCAGTTCAGACCATCTCGAGATACCGCTCGAGTTCCCACGGATGCACGGTTGCTGCATACGCCCGCCATTCGGCACGTTTGGCATCCAAGAACTGATCGTGCGCGTGCTCGCCAAGGGCCTCACGGATCACGGGGTCTTTCTCGAGATCATCCAATGCTTCACGCAAGGTGGTTGGCAATCCCGAAACCTTATGCCTGCGCTTGTCACGCACGCTCATCTGAAAAATGTTGCGCTGAATCGGTGGCGGCGGCGTGATCTTCGATTTGATGCCATCCAGTCCAGCCGCGATCATCACCGCCAGAGCCAAGTACGGATTACAGGCCGCATCCGGCATGCGCAACTCGGCACGGGTGCTCGAGCCACGCTTGGCGGGCACGCGAATCATGGCGCTGCGGTTGCTGGCGCTCCAGGCGACGTTCGTCGGGGCCTCGAACCCTGGCACGAGGCGTTTATACGAGTTGACGAGCGGGTTGGTCACGGCGGTCATGCCTGGGGCGTGCTCGAGCAGGCCACCGATGAACCACAGGGCGGTCTTCGAGAGTTGAAACTCGCCCTTGGCATCGAAGAAGGCGTTTTCGTTGCCTTTGAACAGTGAAAGATGCGTGTGCATACCCGAGCCGTTGATGCCCGCAATTGGCTTCGGCATAAAACAGGCGTGCAACCCATGCTCGAGCGCCACCCGTTTGACCACGAATTTGAAGGTCGAGATCGAATCGGCGGTCTGCAAGGCATCCGCGTACTTGAAATCGATCTCGTGCTGACCGGGCGCGACCTCGTGATGCGCGGCCTCCACCTCGAAACCGAGACCGATCAGGACGTTCACCATGTCGCGGCGGGCTTCCTCGCCACGGTCCACGGGGGCAATGTCGAAATACCCGGCGGCATCGTGCGTCAGGGTCGTGGCGGCACCCTCGACTGATCGTTCAAACAAGAAGAACTCGGCCTCGGGACCGCAATAGACGTGATCGAAACCGGCTTTCTTTGCTCGCTCAACTTGGCGCTTGAGCACGTAACGCGGATCGCCCTCGAACGGCTCGCCACCCGGCAGCGCGACATCGCAGATCACTCGAGCCACACGACCGCGACGCGCATCGGAATCCGAAAACGCCGGAAAAATCCTGAACGTCTCGAGGTCCGGCTGCAACAACATGTCCGACTCCTCAATGCGGGTGAAACCCTCAATGCTCGAGCCGTCAAACATCACCTGACCATCAAGCGCCTTCTCGAACTGCGAGATCGGCACCTCGACATTCTTGGCGATCCCGAGAACATCGGTGAATTGCAACCGCAAAAATTGAATCCGCTCTGCCTCGAGCGATTTGAGGACTTCGGCTTTGGTGATTGGCATGGCTCTCCCCTGTCAAGACCAGATGACTGGTCGAATCTGAGTTTTTCCCAATACCTTATCCCGAGAAACGGTCCAGCGTGCAACCTCGAGCCACGTTTTAGGAGACTGGAGCCAGTTTTCGTGCATGGCGTACAAAAAAACTCGAACGCTCGGGCAAAACAACCCAGTGGAAAATGCAAAGTCAAACCTCGAGATTCAAGATTTTGACCAAGGCATTTCCTTTTCACGTTGTACTTTTCACCTTTAACCTGCCCTTTGTTCTTTCCATCAGGGTTTTTGCAAACAACGATGATAGGCTGATCCCGCGTATGTTGAACTTCGTCCGTCGCGCCTACAGTGGTCCGGTTCATCCCGGCGATCTCGAACGCGCCCTCAGCAGCCTCGGCATGGATGGCAGCACGGATACGATCATTCACTCGAGCCTGTCCAGCTTTGGGTACGTTTACGGTGGCGCTCCTAGTTTGATCGAAACGCTACAGTCAAAGGTGCGCACGATTCTGACACCAGCGTTCTCGTACTACACGCTGGTCTGGCCGGAACGCCTGCGCCAACCGGACTGGCCCAAGCACCTGCCGGTCGATGGCCCGATCTACCGACCCGATTCGCCCGTCTCGAGCGACATTGGTCGGATTCCACAAACGCTCTTGGAACGAAACAAGGCGCAACGCTCGAGCCATCCGGCACTGTCATTCCTGGCGCTCGGAGAACACGCTGAGAAATTGCTGCGCGTGCAAAGCCTCGAGAATCCTTACGCGCCGATTGGGGCGCTTTATCAACTTGACGGTGATGTGCTCTTGTTGGGTGTCGATCATCGATCCAACACCACGATTCATTACGGCGAGTACCTGGCAGGCCGACCATTGTTGGACCGATACGCGAACAGCAAAGACGGCGCGGTTCACACGTACTTCCCGAACTGCTCGGCGGCGTTCAACATTTTGCAAAGCAAGCTCGAGAGTTTGGAAACCGTCGATTGCGGCAAGGCCGTGATCTCGAGGATGAAAGTCCGTGATGTCGTGGACAGCACGGTGCGCCTGCTCGAGAAAAACCCAGAAGCATTGCTTTGCACCTACCAGGGTTGCCGTTGCCAAACCGTGCGCGACAAGATTCGCAAACGCGGCCTCGAGCCAAGGTTTGATTGGGTGTTCGATTCAATCGGGTGAGACGACACGACCGTTCTCGAGGTAAACCGTTTTGACCGGATGCTCGAGCGCAACCAACGATTGATGAACCCGGAACGCCAAACGTTCGGGCAAAAGTTCTTGCGATTCTGCAAGCGTGACAAAGCGAAACTCTGAAAGTTCATCGGACGGCAAGACGATTTGCGAAACCTCGAGAGCAGAAATGATGCCCGCGTCAAACACGAACAGCAGTCGTTCAGGGTTTGCAGCAACGTACTCGAGGCACAACAAGCGATCCAACCTGACCTCGAACCCGATTTCTTCATGCACCTCGCGGATGCACGCCTGCACAGGCGATTCGTTCGCTTCGACCATGCCACCGGGAATTTCCCAACCGGGTTTGTACGTCGGTTTGACCAGCAAGATTCGACCCGAGCGATCGCGGATGATGCAACCGGAAGCCAAGACTTTGGGTGCAAACTCGAGGTTCACGCGACCAAGTTACGAGCCGACAAATGAGGACTGGCTCATGTCACAATCTTGCGAAGCCTGAGCCAACCGATCACCAGGCGTAAGCTTCCGGCGCTTCGCCACCGGGTCCGGGCCAGATTTCATCAAGATGTTTCATGATTTCTTCGCTGAGTTTGACCTCGAACGATTTCAAATTCCCATGCAACTGCTCGAGCGTGCGTGGACCAATGATCGGTGCGGTCACGACCGGGTTGTGCAGCAACCACGCCAGGGCGACATCGGCGGGCGCTTCGCCAAGTTCTTTGCACAGTGCCTCATACGCCTCGAGTTGTGCGCGGTGCTTTTCGACCCGAGCGGCGATGGCATCGCTCGCACGGCGACCCTCGGCCTGTTTTTGCAGCACGCCACCGAGCAACCCTCCGGCCAGTGGACTCCAGGG
>JANOWZ010000449.1:0-12287 GCA_031418155.1 Deinococcales bacterium | reverse complement strand
CTGGTTGGCACGATTGCCTTTGTGGACGTGATTTCAGTCAAGGTTCAAACTCTTGGATTATGCCTATTTGCTCAAGAAACTTCTGGCCGAACCGTGATGATTGGGCGTACCGGTCAGTTCACAGCGGTTCGGTACGTGATCGGCACGCACAATTCTTCAAAAGCTTCACGCTCGAGCAAAAACAGCATCCGATCACCGATATACCCACGGTCTGGCGGGCCAACACACTGCACGATCAGCCACTCGCCCTTCAAATCCAGGGCGCTATGAAATGCAAGATCGAAATGATCCAACCAGAAACGCAAACCGCTCGCACCGTACCGCATCGCTCGCCAACGCTCGAGGTCTTCGGGGCGAACAGCCTCCAGGGTTGCCTCGAGCGCCTGGATGTTGCCGTAATCGCCCTCGTAACCGATGAAGGCTTCGCTGGCGTGCATCAATTGGCTGGTGAACTCAATCCCGGCAGGACTGTCGAAATCGAACTGCAAGACCACCCGATCCAGCGCCTCGGCCAGATCGAAGTAATCCTCTGGAACCTCGGCCCGTTTGTGCAGCGGTGCTTCGCTGGGTTCCCCCAGTTCCTCGAGCCAGAGCGAAACCACCAACGGCGCGTTCGCTCGGACAGTCCCGAACACCCGGCAGTTGAACAACCCATGTTCTTCGGCGAAGTGAACACAATCGGCCAGCAGGAAGCCCTCGAGCGGATGGGCGCTGGCCGCGAGGCGCACCTCGAGCTTGCCTGAACGCTGCCGTCGGACCTTGAACCCCATCTGTCGCAGCAACTTCACGAACGCGATGAGGCTCGAGAAATGCTGTTCGTCGGACAGGTCGGGTTCGGATGGGTTTGGCATGGGCAAAAATCTTCAAGGGGTAAACTAAGGGGTAAATCCACCCTCTCGGGTGGATTTAAGTGGTGCCAAAGGACAGAATTTAACTGTCGACACTACGATTTTCAGTCGTATGCTCTACCAACTGAGCTACTTTGGCGTGTCACCCTCCGGAACTGGGCTTAGGAATTGTATGTTCTTCTGGCTCGAGCGTCAAGCCCTCGAAATCAGGGTTCTGACCGTTCTGGGCAGCCCATTTCGGGTTAGGCCCGACCAGCCAATGCCGCGCCGATCACGCCAGCATCTGTACCCAATCTCGCGGCGCGGATCACAGGTATAGCGAAACCTCGAGCGCCATCTTCGGCGATGGCACGAACCTTATCCAAGAAGAAATCGCCAACCTCAGAGACACCGCCGCCGAGCACGAAGACTTCGGGGTCAATCACTTTTTGGAAATCAGCAATCGCGCTGCCCAAGTAACGGGCGGCCTGATCAATAATCTTGACGGCCCGAGCATCACCGGCTTGGGCCAACTCGAACGCCTCACGGGTGGTGACGGGCCTCGAGTAGGCGTAGGTGCAATCCTTGGCAATGGCCGTGCCGCTCGAGAACGCCTCCAGAGCGCCCGAAACGCCGGACCCCGCAATTGGACCTCCTGGCAACGAGACAATATGCCCCACCTCACCGGCGACGCCGTGAGCGCCACGCCAGACGCGATCATGAATGATGATCCCACCGCCGACCCCGCTCGAAACCGTGATGAAAATGCTCGAGCTTGCATCTTGGGCCGCACCATAAACATGTTCGGCCAGACCTGCGGCATTCGCATCGTTTTCGATTTCGATCTTGCGACCGAAACCTTTGCTCAGTGTGGCGACGATTGGGGCGTTCTCGAAGCCCGGAATGTTCGGTGCGAATTTGACCACGCCGGTTGCAAAATCAATCGGTCCTGGCGTTCCCACACCAATTCCCGTGACCTCACCGACCTTGGCAATCACCTCGAGCCCAGTCTCAATCATGGTCTGACAGACGCTTGCCCAACCCTCTTTCGGGGTGGAAACAATTTTTTTCTCGATGATGATGCCGTCACGGACGGCAGCCACCGCAATTTTCGTGCCGCCGAGGTCAATGCCGAGTAGGGTTTCGTTCACATGAACAGTCTAACAAGTCCTCGGCAGTTCACTCGAGGTTTATCATTTTGGGTATGGGGCAACAGGGGAGACGAACCAGGGCGCAGGGGCAGAAATTGTCCTCAGATGCGTTTCTCGAGGCCGTGCTGGATGCCGGCGGAGACGAAACGTTGGTGCTTGAAACACTCGAGTTGCGCCCGCGAGAATTGCACGATTGGTTGGCTAAGAACATGGATGTGATCGACGCAGCACGACTCGCGCTCGAGGAACGTGAGATTGACACCTCAGAGCCAGAGTTCGGCTGGTTGCGATCTTCTGGAACGCTCGATTTCGCCAGCGAAGAGGACTCGAACTGGTCGCAGTACCGTGGGTTGTTGCAGCAAGAGGTCAAACTCGAGGCTGGCGAAAAACTGCACGATTCGCTCGAGCGCACTCAGGCTTTGGTTGCCGAATTGCAGGCCAAAAAACGGGCCAAACTCGAGCAGCGTCAGCAAAAAAATCAGCCTGAAGAATCGGATTGAAGCGAACTTCGAGGTTCCACTTTTACCGTTGACCTTTTGGCGTTCACCTGTTCTTTGATTTCATGCCAGGTTCGTCGGATCGATCCAACCGCGCTTGATGCCCGTTAAAACCGCCTCGGTCCTCGAACCAACCCCAAGTTTGCTGAAAATGTTTGCCAAATGCACCTGCACCGTGCGTGGTGAAATGTCCAATCCCTTGGCGATTTCTTTGTTCGTCGCGCCGGTTGCTGCCGCCCGCAAGACCTCGAGTTCACGCGGGCTCAGGCTTTCTTCCAGCGATTCGTTGACGCGGGCCGTTTGTTGCATCGAAAAGCGGTTCAGAACTTTCTTGGCAATGACCGGATTGAGCACGCTCTCGCCGTCCGCCACGGCACGAATCGCGCCCACGATCTCGTCCTCGCGGGCATTTTTGAGGATGTATCCGGCGGCCCCAGCCTCGAGCAGCGCAAACACGTAGGCATCATCGTCGTAACTGGTCAGCACGAGGACCGCGACCTTTGACATCTGCGTTTTGATCGCCTGGGTCGCCTCGATTCCATTCATTCCGGGCATCGAAACATCCATCAAAATCACATCCGGTTGCAACTCGAGGGTTTTTTGAACACCTTCGCGCCCATCGCTCGCCTCGCCCACGACCTCAAAGTCAGCGTAAGGCTCGAGCATTTCGCGCGTGCCTTTGCGAACAATCGGGTGGTCGTCCACAAGCAGCAGCCGGATGATGCGTTCACTCATGCCGGTCAGTCTACCGTCTGATTGAGGCAGAGATTCGGTTGTGCGCCCAGAAATCTTCCAACCCGTTAAAATGCGCCAATGATCTTGCCGATCCGACTCTATGGCGACCCGGTGTTGCGCACCAAAGCGCGAACCGTGACCGATTTTTCCAACATTTCCAAACTGGCCGAAGACATGTTCGAGACGATGTACGAGGCCAAGGGTGTGGGTTTGGCCGCGCCTCAGGTTGGGCACGGCATCCGCATGTTCGTTGCCGCCGAATACAGCGACGAGGAACAAGAGGGCGAGGATGCCGAATTGAAATCTCGAATCCTGAACGAGTATGTGATGGTCAATCCGACGCTCGAGGTCTTGGATGCAACACTTGTCGAGGGCGTTGAGGGTTGCCTCTCGATCCCACAGATTTACATTGATGGCGTGTCTCGAGTCCGTGCCTTAAGGATCAACTTTCAAAACGAACGCGGCGAGGCCCGTTCGCTCGAGTTTGAGGATTTCAATGCCCGCGTGATGCAGCACGAATTCGATCACCTCGAGTCACGCCTGTTCATTGACCTGCTGCCGCCGGAGGTGATGCTTGAGCACCGTGAGGCGTTGGTTGGCATGCAACGCGATGCGAAGGCGTTCTTGAAGGAACTGCGCGAGAACGAAAAGGCTGCCCAAAAATCTTTGACTGCAAAACCCGCACTGAAATCCCGGGGTAAGAAGTGAGCGATTCCGGTTCGAGGAAAATTGCGTTTTTTGGTTCACCAGCGTTTGCGCTGCCAGTGCTCGAGTCTTTGCGTGAGCACTTCGAGGTTGTACTGGTCGTGGCCCAACCCAGCAAGCCCGCCGGTCGCGGCCTGAAACTCACGCCGCCAGCGGTGGCAAGCGTGGCGCTCGAGTTGGGCATACCGCTCGAGCAGCCCGCAAAACTGCGCGGCAACCTCGAGTTCGCCGTATCCTTGCGTTCGAGTGGAGCCGATGTCGCCGTGACTTGCGCCTACGGCAAGATTCTGCCCGCCAGCCTGCTCGAGATTCCTCGCTTCGGATTCTTGAACGTTCATACTTCCTTGCTGCCCAAATACCGTGGGGCCGCCCCAATCCAATGGGCGATCATTGATGGCCTGCGCGAAACCGGCGTGACGATCATGCAGACCGATCCGGGATTGGACACCGGCCCGATCCTGCTGCAAGAAAGCCTGCCGATTGGCCCGGACGAAACCGCACTCGAGCTTGCGCCACGGCTCTCCGAAATGGGTGCACACATGATTCTCGAGGCGGTACGAAAAGTCGATACGCTCGAACGAATCGCCCAAGACGACAGTGAAACCACGATTGCCCGGTTGCTCGAAAAAGACGATGGTCGCATCCGTTGGGCTGTCAGCGCCAACGCGATTTACGACCGTTTTCGTGGTGTCGCCGGATGGCCCGGAACCTTCTTTGAGTACGACGGAAAAATCGTCAAGGCGCACGAGATTCGCCCAATCAAAGCCTCAGGTCGACCGGGAGAAGTGCTCGAGGTTCGAGACACCGTGATCGTCGCGGCGCTCGAGGGAGCGATTGAATTGCGCATGGTTCAGCCCGAAGGCAAGCCACGCATGAACACGGGCGATTGGGCTCGAGGGTATCGTTTGAAACCCGGCATGGTCTTGTGACAGTTCAGAAATCACAATTGGTGGCTTGGACAGGATCTGGCAGGTCATTTTGGTCAAACCGGTCGAAAACCTCGAGTTCGGGCAAGCTTGTCACAGTTCCGCAATGAATCCCATGACACACTTTCGGAGTGAAGGTCAGTTCATTCGCCAATCAATCCCTCTCAGTGCTGTGGTGGACCGCCATTGCCAATGCCCTGTGCGCCGTGCCGTTGCAATTTTTTTTGGCGATCAAGGTGACAGTTGGCGGCTTGCGGCCTACAGCGTGCTGCTGCTGATTTCGTATCTTACGGCCAAACGTTGGCCAGCCCAGGGTGTCCTGTTGTTTTTTATCGGGGCGCTCGGTGTGGTCTTGTCATTGATCTTGGACCCAAATAGTTTTGTTGCCCGTTTGCAGTTTGGACCCATCGTCTGCGGGGCGTTGGCTGCACCGATCATCCTCGGAATGGCCGTGTTTCTCGGCAGGATTGGCGTGGTCACGGGTGTGATCTTGGCCTGGCTGAGCCTGATCCCGCAATTTGTCCTGATTCCAAACACATCCGTTCAAACTGTGGCTTTCGCCGCTTTTCAGGTTGCACTCATTGGGTTGGGCGGACATGGCGTGCACCTCCTGCTGCTGCAACTCGAAACGGCGAAACGTGCCCTCGAGCGCACCTCGTTGTTCGATGACCTGACCGAATTCGGCAACCGTCGCGCCTTGGCCCTCGAATTCTCACGATGCTCAAGCTTGGCGATGCGCGGCGGTGGACGGTTTCTGGTTTCAAGTTGGGATGTCAACGGCCTCAAACGCATCAACGATTCGTTCGGTCATGCCGCCGGGGATGCTCACCTGCAAGGCTTTGCCCGAGCCCTGCGAGCCAATGCCCGAGCCGAAGATGTCTTTTTTCGGATCGGTGGCGATGAATTCATTGGCTTGCACCTCGGGCTTGAGGATGGCGAAAAACTGATCTCACGGGTCCGCAACGATTTCCCGGAGGTCGCAGCAGGTTGGGTGATGGCCAGTCAGGGTCTCGAGGCAAGCCTGCACGAGGCTGACGGCATGATGTACGCCGATAAGTCCGGTTCCAGAATTCTGAATGATGGGACACCTGAATCGATCATCACAGGCTCAGAAGTCATTGTTAAAATTATTAAAAAGGACATGGTGCTGTAAAAAAGGCTCGAGATCGCTTGGACCTCGAGCCTCGTAAAACGAATGCTTATTGATCGCCGAAGATCGTGAAATGCCAACCCTTCCGCGCATCACCGGTCAAATCCATCATCACGTGTTTGGGAATCGAATACTCCTCGAGCGCGTAATGCGACAAATCCTTGCCGACACCGGAACTCTTAAAGCCACCGTGCGGCATTTCCGAAACGAGAGGCAGGTGATCGTTGATCCAGACCGTGCCGTACTCGAGCGCGGCACTGACCCGCATGGCGCGTTGAATGTCTTTGGTCCAGATGCTTCCAGCCAGACCATATGGCACGTCGTTCGCAAGGTGGATCGCGTCGGCCTCGTCTTTGAATGAATTCACCACCACGACCGGCCCAAAAATTTCTTCTTGCACGACATTGGAGTCCTGTGGCGCGTTTGAAAGAATCGTCGGCGGGTAAAAATACCCTGGTCCTTCTGGCAATTCACCACCGAGTTCAACCTTGATCTTCTGCGCCTTGGCGCTTTGCACGTAAGCGTGAACCTTCTCGAGTTGCGCTTGGCTGGAAAGCGGCCCGAGGTCGGTGTCTTCACGCTCGAGTTTGGCGCTCATGCGAACGGTGCTGGCAATCGCTTTAAAACGCTCGAGGAATTTCTTGTAACTTTTTTGCTGCACGTAAATCCGGGTCGCCGCCGTGCAATCCTGACCGGCATTGACAAACGCGCCCGCGACCGCCCCCTGCGCGGCAGCCTCGAGATCGGCATCATCGAAGACCACGAATGGCGCTTTGCCACCAAGCTCGAGTGTGACCCGTTTCGTGCCGCGTCCGGCGAGTTCTCCAATGCGTTGACCGGTGCGGGTGCTGCCGGTGAAGCTGACCATGCGCACGTCTGGGTGCGTGACCATCGCCTCGCCGACCTCAGGACCACCGGTGACAACATTGATCAATCCAGACGGCAGGCCAGCCTCGAGTGCGAGTTGCGCCAGCATGATCGTGGTGATCGGCGTGTTCGGTGCTGGTTTGATGACCACCGCGCAACCTGCCGCCAGCGCTGGACCGAGCTTCCAGGCGGCCATCAAAATTGGGTAATTCCAAGGCGTGATTGCCGCCACAACCCCGACCGGTTCGCGGCGAATCAGGCTCGAGCTTCCACCCATGTACGAACCTGATCCGACCCCCTCGACGCGACGGGTGACGCTGGCGAAATAACGGATGTTGTCAATCGCCACCGGCACGTCACCGTACTTGGCGAGCTTGATCGGTTTGCCCGCGTTGAGGCTTTCAAGCGAGGCGAGTTTGTCGGCGTTTTTCTCGAGCAGGTCCGCCCATTTCAAGAGTGCACCCGAACGTTCACCGGGTGAGAGTGCGCCCCAAGTGCGTTGCGCTTCTTTGGCGGCTGCCACGGCGGTTTCGACATCTTTGAGGGTACCAAGCGCAACCGTGGCGAACGCCTTGCCGGTCGCCGGAGCGATCAAATCCTGTGATCCTCGAGTGACTTTTTTGCCCGCAATGACCATTGGGTAATGCGTGAGTTTGCTTGCGGTTTTGGCGATTGCCGCTGCGGGTTTCGCTGCTTTTTTGCCTACCATGTGGCCTCCAAAGGAAATGTAGATTCTGCTGGATCATACTTCGTGTCGCATGGCCCGAGCGCAACCTGCGTCTCAAATCTGGCTTTTTTCACGGCCCGGTTCAATGGTTGCTGGTTCAATCGTTGAAGGTGGGACAATCATGCTCGAGCATGACCCGAGTGTTGGGTGCCTTTGCGCAATACAGTCCAAGGTTGCTTCCGGCAACCGAAATCCCCATGATCCATTGCTTGGAAATCCCGGTATACTCCTTCATGGGCGACGGGATGTTCAACAGCTACACGCCGGACGGATTTTTTGACGAGTTCTTTCACGCGCCCAATCAGGCCCGAGCGCATTACGCGACCGTGCTCGAGCGGCTGGAACGTTTGGGTCGCCAGGAGTTTGAACGGCGACGAACGCTTTCGGATTTGGCGTTTCGCAACCAGGGCATCACCTTCACGGTCTACGGTGATGCCGCGGGAACGGAACGCACCTTTCCGTTCGATCCCGTTCCTCGCATCATTCCCAGTGAGGAATGGGAGGTCATCGAACGCGGCCTGACGCAGCGCGTCAAAGCCCTGAACCTGTTCCTGAACGACATTTACGGTCCGCAGGAGATCATCAACGACGGCGTGATCCCTCGGGCCTTGATTCAATCCTCGAGTCATTTTCGCCGTGAGGTTCACGGGGTGCGTCCGCCGCACGGGATTTTCACGCACATCGTCGGCACGGATTTGGTGCGGGATGAATCTGGTCAGTATTTGGTGCTCGAGGACAATCTGCGCAGCCCGTCCGGGGTCAGCTACGTGCTGGCGAATCGCACGGCGATGACGCGAATCTTGCCGGGATTGTTCGAGTCCCAGGGTGTGCGCCCAGTCCAGCACTACTCGACGGCGCTGCTCGAGTTGTTGCGTTCACTCTCGCCCAGGGATGTCGATCCGACGATTGTGGTGCTGACACCGGGCGTGTACAACAGCGCGTACTTTGAGCATTCGTTTTTGGCGCAGCAGATGGGTGTTGAATTGGTCGAGGGCAGGGATTTGTTCGTTGCCGACGGTTGCGTTTGGATGCGTACCACCGCTGGGCGCGAACGGGTCGATGTGATTTACCGCCGCATCGATGATGATTACTTGGACCCGCTGACTTTCCGTGAGGATTCGACTTTGGGTGTTCCAGGGCTGATCGAGGTTTACCGACACGGTCGTGTGGCGCTGGCCAATGCGGTTGGAACCGGTGTGGCCGATGACAAGGCCGTCTACGCCTACGTGCCCAAAATGATCGAGTATTACCTGTCCGAAAAGGCGATTTTGCCGAACGTGCCGACCATGCTCGGTTGGGACAAGGACGGGCTCGAGGAGATGATCGCCAGCGCCAAGAACCTGGTGATCAAAGCGGTCGGCGAGGCGGGCGGTTACGGCATGTTGGTCGGCCCGCACAGCGATGCGAGCGAGATCAAAGCGTTTGTGGAAAAGGTCGAGGCAAACCCGCGCAATTACATTGCGCAGCCGACACTGGCGCTCTCGAGGCATCCGACCTACTACCCGGATTCTGGTCTGATGGAGCCGTGTCATGTGGATTTGCGTCCGTATGTCTTGGTTGGTCAGAAAACCACGATCATTCCCGGCGGTTTAACGCGGGTCGCCCTCAAGCGTGGTTCGCTGGTCGTTAACTCGAGTCAGGGTGGCGGCAGCAAAGACACCTGGGTTCTGGACCGGTCCCTGTTCACGATGCGGAGCGAGCAATGATCGAAGCTGCCAACTCGAGCCCGAACTTTTCACTTTTCACTGGTATTCAAGTCGAAACTTGGCTGTGCCTAATTGTGTGCTTCGCACAACACCAAGGTTTCGACATAAAATCTCACCTTCCACTCTCTTCAGGAGGTTCATGTGCTGTCTCGAGTCGCTGAGAGCCTCTTCTGGATCGGTCGTTACATCGAACGGGCCGAGAACACCGCCCGCCTGTTGGATGTCAATTACTACGCCACGCTCGAGGGTTCGGGTTTGGTTTCCGAACAGTGGGGGCCGCTGCTGACGATCACCGGCTCTGAAAACAATTTCCGTGAACACAACCTTCGCGCCGATGGTCGCAGCGTGCCGTACTGGTTGGCGTTCTCGAGCGACAACCCTTCGAGCATCAAATCCTGTCTCGAGCAGGCCCGTGAAAATGCGCGTTCGTTGCGGGATCGGCTCAGCACCGAGATGTGGGAATCCCTGAACCGGGCGTATCACGATTTGTGTTTCGGCACCGAACGCATCCTCGAGCGTGACGAGTTGCACGTGTATTGTGCGGGCGTGCGCGATGCCAGCCACCTGTTTCATGGCATTGCGGCGGCGACACTCTTGCACGATCCGGGTTGGGATTTCTTGCGGGCCGGTCAGATGCTCGAACGTGGCGATAACGTCTTGCGCCTGCTGCAAGTCCGTTACCGGCGCAAGGCCAGCGATGCATCGGTGGCGGAGGCGCTCGAGAACCACCGTTGGATGGCGGTCCTGAAAAGTGCCAGCGCGTATGAAGCGTTTCGCAAGCGGTATCACACGCGCCTCGAGTTGCGGCGCATCGTCGAATTCTTGATCCTCGAACCGCGCTTCCCACGCAGTGTTCGCTACAGCGCCGGTCGATTGCAAAACTCGCTTTCGTCCATCGCCAAGGTGTCGGGCGCACAACCCGAAATGCTGCGGCGCGTCGGTTGGTTGGTGGCGCAACTCGAGTACGCCTCGGTGGACAGCATTTTGGATTCGGAAACGCTCAGCCTCGAACGCTTGCTCGAGGAGTTCAACACGGTCGGAGCGGGCGTGTTTGAGGCGTACTTCAAAGTCTGAGCAGACGCATGAACCAATTCGCAGCATTGCATCTCGAGCAGGTTTTGGCTGTCACTCGCAAGCCAGTTAGCGTAAGATGTCCAGGCTCGAGTTTGGGCCAGTCGTTTTAGGGCTGTGATTCGGGGTTCGTCATGCGTGCACAGATTGCCCATACCACCGTTTACACCTATCCTGAGGACGCTTGGGATTCGCACAACCAAATTCGATTGCAACCCTGCGACGATGATCGGCAAAGCGTGCTCGCCTCGAGTCTCGAGGTGGTGAGCATCACTGCCGGTGGACGCGAGCAACGGATTCTCACAAGCTCGCATCTGGATTACTACGGCACAATGGTTCATCAGGCGCACGCTTACGAGGCGCACCGAACCTTGCGAATTCAGGCGATCTCGAGCGTCATGACGCAGGCTGCACCCGTGCTCGAGTCGGTTTCGGTTCAAACCCTCGAGCCATTTTTGGAACGCTGGAACGAATTCCTGGAATCCACGCATCGTGTGGACTTGACGCACGATTGGTTGGCGTTGCTCGAGTGGTATGCGCCACAGGCGGGCTACGATTTGGTGACGTACCTGCTTGATCTGAACCGCCACCTGCACTCGAGGTTCGTCTACTCGCCCGGATCAACGACAGTGAGCACGCCGCTCGAGGAATTCGTACAATTGGGTCACGGTGTCTGCCAGGATTACGCGCACGCGATGCTGGCGGTCTGTCGGCGTGTGCGGTTGCCCGCCCGGTACGTCTCCGGGTACATCGATTCCGGCGCGGATTTCGTCGGTGCTGCCGCCACGCACGCCTGGGTGGAGTGTCTAATTACCGGTGTCGGTTGGGTTGGTTTCGATCCGACCAATGCAATCCTGGCGAGCGAAGCGCACGTCAAGATCGGTCATGGCCGCGACTACGATGATGTGCCGCCGATTCGGGGTGTACGGCGCGGCGGCGGGCGCGAGACCCTTGGTGTCAACGTCAGTGTCGAGGCGGAGCAATGAGGGTTTGTCTTGAATGATCCTGAGGAGTTCATGTTATCGGTCTGGGCATCACAAACTGCAATGCCTGAGATGACTGATGGGTTCCTTGGAACTCGAGGTGAATCATTTTGATGCCTCTCAGCGTGTCTCCCACGCACCAATGTCCGAGGCTGCGCCCAACGGTCGTGGTTTGCCACCCACATCGGTTGTTGGTGAATCACCCGCCAAAGCTTGTCAATCGCGGGACTGCCAGCCTACAAACGAAAATTTGCAATGAGGAAATTCGTACCAGCCGACTCGAAAAGTGGATTACCAACCAAGTTGCTCGAGGATTGATTCGGGATGTTGGTCGTGCCGGAATACAGGTTGCGTTCAAAGAAAATGTTCTTGACTACGTACATCGGATCACCACCAGTGATTATGTGATCTCACAGTGGCTTCGGCGATGATTGAGAATTCCAAAAGCAAAATTCGTCAATTTTTGCCGATGTCTTTCTTGTCGAAATCTTGGGGACCAAGTTTCGACCTGGTGGGCCACTGTTTGTCACCCGTATCACTCGGGGATTTCTTGAGAAAAAGGCATTCTCAAGAAATCCCGAAATTGCTGTCAGAACTTGCAGTTTGATGTTCAATTCGTCAATCACGCCATTCCCTGAGCAGCTTGAAGTGCTCGTAGTCTTACCACCTCAGCCTCAAACGCCACCAAACGTACTTCTGGCATGATCGCATCCCGAGCCGCATTCGCCATCACCCGCCAATCCAGCATTACCCAACCCAACTCGAGTGCTTCTTGACCCTGAACATACACCTTCTTGCCCTTACAGCAGCACCTGACGGGCTTCTTGATCCCAAACCAGCACCTATCGGGCTTGGATCGCTTGCGGCGCTGACGGGCGGGATCGCCTCAACCACCCAGCGTCTCAGAGCCACCTCGAAATCAGGTTTGCCAGGTGTTGAAAT
>JANOWZ010000448.1:0-2647 GCA_031418155.1 Deinococcales bacterium | reverse complement strand
TTGAGATGGTCATGCCTGGTGATCAAGTGATGTTTGAAGTGGAATTGATCAAACCGATTGCGATGGAGAAAGAGTTGCGTTTTGCGATTCGTGAGGGTGGACGCACGGTTGGTGCAGGTGTCGTCACCGAAATCCTCGAGTGATAAAAGCAATTGTTGGGTGGTTGGAACTTAAAAGCCAACCACCTTCAGTTTAGACTAAATTCGGTCCAAGTAAACCAGAACACCATTTCGAGGTCATCCTCGAGTAGACTGATCCACGGGCCACAAATGATCGGCTGGCTCGAGCACCACCCAAACACACCCGTTAGCCGGTCGTGCACGTCACCCCGGCACACCCCTGAAGAAACCTCGAGAGAGGCAGGGGGAGGGAAGGAGAATTTTTATGGCGAAAGACGGACCACGCATCATCATCAAAATGGTGTCCACGGCAGGAACCGGTTACTTTTACGCGACCGAAAAAAACCGCCGCAATACCACCGACAAACTCGAACTCAAAAAGTACGATCCGGTTGCGCGTAAGCATGTTACGTTCAAAGAACAAAAGATCTGAGGTTAACGCATGAGTGAGCCTCAGACACCGCCAGAAACCGCCGTCAGCCCCTCGGGCACCAACGGGAATTACTTCCGTGAAGCCTACGAGGAACTGCGTCGCGTCAACTGGCCGACCCGCGATGAGATCATTCAAGGCACGCAAACCGTGCTGGTGTTCGTGATTGGCTTCACGATTCTGCTCTGGATGTGCGATCTGGCGTTCCGGGCGCTTTCAAGGTTGGTGTTCTAAATGGCGATTGAATGGTACGCCGTTCACACCTACGTCGGGTACGAAGACAAGGTTTCGGCCAACATCACTTCACGGGCGAACGCCCTGAACCTGATGAACAACAAAATCTTTCAAGTCCTGATCCCAACCGAAGAGGCTCCCGAAGTCAAAGGGGCAAAAAAAGACGTTGAAGTCAAACGCAACAAGATTTACCAGGGTTATATTTTCGTGCAGATGGATGTCGAAGACGAATTCGGCACCGGTGAACTGAACGAAGCCTGGGAGGTCGTGCGCGGCACCAACGGCGTGACCGGATTCGTCGGCACCAAAGATCCAAAACGCGCCGAAGATCTGTTTCCACTGACCCAAGACGAAATCAACCGCATCCTCGAGAGCATGGGCGTGACCGGACGCAAAGAAAAGCCGAAAGTCAAAGCCCAATTCAAAGAGGGCGACATGGTGCGCGTCACTGCCGGACCATTCGCAGATTTCACCGGCGTGATCGCCGAAGTCAACCTCGAGCGCAGCAAAGTCAAAGTGCTCGTCTCGATCTTCGGACGGGAAACACCAGTCGAGCTTGATTTTGCACAAGTGCAAAAAAGCTAGAGGAAAGATCAAAGAGGAAAGAGGCGATTCCGCCCGCAAGGTGCGTCTTGGGATCAAGAGAAAAGTAAAACCTCTCACCTCAAATCCTTCAAGCTCGAGTTTTTGCTCTTACTTTCATCTTTAACCCTTTCTCTATAATCTGTTCTTCTCTCTCGGTTTTAAGACTTAGCGTCAAAACCCCAACCTCGAATCTCGAGACCTTTTGGGGGAGCTAAGGAGGACATCATGGCAAAGAAAGTCACAGGCAAAGTGAAGCTTCAGCTTCCAGCCGGAAAAGCAACACCAGCCCCTCCCGTCGGTCCGGCACTCGGTCAGCACGGCGCAAACATCATGGAATTCTGCAAGCAATTCAATGCGGCCACCGCCAGCGCAGGCGACGCGATCATCCCGGTCGAAATCACGATCTTCGCAGATCGAAGCTTCACCTTCATCACCAAAACACCACCGATGAGCTACCTGATCCGCAAAGCCAGCGGCATCCCAAAGGGATCGGGCACGCCAAACAAAGTCAAAATGGGCAAATTAAACTGGGCGCAAGTCCTCGAGATTGCCAAGACCAAAATGCCCGACCTGAACGCCGCGAGCCTTGAAGCCGCAGCCAACACTGTTGCAGGCACCGCCCGCAGTATGGGCGTGACGATTGAAGGTGGCCCAAATGCCTAAATTCGGAAAACGCTACAAGCTCCTCGCCGCCAAAGTGGACAGCAACAAAACGTACAACCTCGAGGAAGCAACGGCACTCGTGAAAACGCTCGCCAGCGCGAAATTTGACGAAACCGTCGAAGTTCACGTTCGCCTCGGCATCGACCCGAAGAAAAGCGACCAGAACGTTCGCGGAACCGTGGCACTGCCACACGGCACGGGCCGCACCGTTCGCGTGCTCGCCGTGACCAAAGGCGAAGGCGTTGCCGCAGCCGAAGCCGCCGGAGCCGACTTTGTGGGCGGCGACGAAATCATCACCCGGATTCTCGAGGGCTGGATGGACTTTGATGCCGTGGTTGCCACGCCAGACATGATGGCTGCAATTGGCTCGAAACTCGGGCGCTTGCTCGGACCAAGAGGCTTGCTGCCAAACCCGAAATCTGGCACGGTCGGATTGGACATTGGTGGGATTGTCAAAGGCATCAAGGCCGGTCAGATCGAATTCCGCAACGACAAAACCGGTGTGGTTCACGCACCGATTGGCAAAGCGAGCTTCGATGCCGCCAAGCTTGCGGACAACTTGACCGCACTTTACAGTGCGGTTGAAGGTGCGAAACCGAGCACGGCCAAAGGTCAA
>JANOWZ010000447.1:0-2530 GCA_031418155.1 Deinococcales bacterium | reverse complement strand
TTTGGTGCGCGTCCAGCGTTCCTCGGGTACAACGGCTACCCCGCCACGATCAATGCGAGCATCAACGAAGTGATCGTGCACGGCATTCCAAACTCGAGGAAACTCAAATCCGGGGACATTATTTCGATTGATATTGGCCTGAAATACCGGGGATTTGTGGCGGACAGCGCCAGAACATTGCCAGTCGGGGATGTTTCACCGCTGGCGAAACAGTTGATCGAAGTCACTGACAAGGCGCTTTGGGCCGGAATCCGGGCGAGTAAAGCGGGAGGCAGGTTGGGAGACGTATCCAATGCGGTGCAACGTGTGGTCGAGGCGGCGGGAATGTACGTCGTCCGAAAATTCGTTGGTCACGGTGTTGGACGCGAAATGCACGAAGACCCGCAAGTGCCCAATTGGGGACAGGCGGGCAAAGGTCCGGCCCTCAAACCGGGACTCGTCTTTGCGCTCGAGCCGATGGTGATGATCACCAACAGTGCGGTGGATACCCTGGCCGACGGTTGGACAGAAGTGACCCGCGACAAGTGCCTCTCGGCGCAGATTGAACACACGGTTGCGATCACCGAAAATGGGCCTCGAGTCCTGACGCTCCCGAGAAATGCCCCGCACGGCCCGACACACGAAGCTCTATTTACGCAACAAGCTGTTGCAGCCCAATAAGTTCCAAGAAGTTCAGCCAGAAGTCACGCCCTCACTCATCCTTGCGTCTCGAGACCGAGCATCAAGGAACCAAATCAAACAGGGTCTCAAGCGCAGGAGATGCATGGCGAAAAAAGAGAAGAAAGTCGATGCCGTCCGCACCGAAGGGGTTATCCTCGAGGCGCTGCCGAACACCACGTTCAAAATCAAGCTCGACAGCGGGCATGAACTGCTCGCATACGTTTCGGGTAAGATGCGCATGAATTACATCCGCATCCTCCCAGGCGACCGGGTTGTGCTCGAGATCACTCCTTACGATCCGACACGCGCCCGTATCGTTTACCGCAAATAAGCTGTACAACAGATGGCTTTCCGCGCCTCGAAACCTCGAGACGCTTTTAGCAAACAAGACGGTTCAAATCGCTCCACAGGACCGTCCAGCACTGCCAACACAATCTCGGCAACCCTTGCGATCAGCACTCATTCCAGAAGCTCGGATGGATCGCACACGGGACTCGAGCAGGCGGTGCGAAGGGGGAAACAGTGAAAGTACGTTCGTCGGTTAAAAAGATCTGTGAAAACTGCAAGGTCGTGCGACGCCATGGTGTCGTTTACGTCATTTGCAGCACCGCCAAACACAAGCAGAGGCAAGGCTGATGGCCCGCGTTAAACCGGAGGTTTACAATGGCTAGGATCGCTGGTGTTGACCTTCCACGTGAGAAGCGCATCGAAATTGCGCTCACCTACGTCTACGGAATCGGTCCCGCTCGAGCCCAGGAAGTCCTCGCCGCAACCGGCGTGAACCCTGACACTCGGGTCAAGAACCTGACCGAAGCCGAACAGACCAAGCTCCGCGATCAAGTCGAAAAGACCTACAAGGTCGAAGGCGATTTGCGCTCCGAGACTGGACAGAACATCAAGCGCCTGATGGACATTGGCTCGTACCGTGGCATGCGTCACCGCCGCAACTTGCCAGCCCGTGGTCAACGCACCAAAACCAACGCCCGCACCCGTAAAGGGCCGAAGAAGACCGTCGCAGGCAAGAAGAAAGCGGCGAGGAAGTAAGCCATGGCGAAACCAGTTAAGGGCAAAGCCCCAAAAGCCAAACGTCGTAATGTCCCAAGCGGCAAGGCGTACATTACCGCTTCGTACAACAACACGATTGTCACCATCGCAGACCCGGACGGCAACCCGATTGCCTGGTCCAGTGGCGGAACCATAGGTTACAAAGGTAGCAAGAAGGGCACGCCATACGCCGCCCAACTCGCCGCCGCCGATGCCGCCAAAAAAGCCCAAGGCATGGGCATGACCGCCGTTGACGTGGTTGTGCGCGGCACAGGCTCGGGCCGCGAGCAAGCGATTCGTGCGATTCAAGCCTCAGGCTTGGACGTCAAATCGATCATGGATGACACCCCGGTGCCGCACAACGGTTGCCGACCACGCAAGAAGAGGATGGAATAATGGCCCGCTACACTGGTCCAGTCGTCAAATTGTGCCGCCGCGAAGGTGTCAACCTTTTCGAGTCGGACAAAGTTCAACGGTATCTCGACAAGCGCCCATTTCCACCGGGCCAGCACGGTCAGCGCCGCAAGGGTCGTCCAACCGATTACTCGATCCGTTTGCGCGAAAAGCAAAAACTGATCCGCATCTACGGCATGGGCGAGAAACCCTTCCGTAACCTGTTTGCCGAAGCCACCCGCCGCGAAGGTGTGACCGGTACAGTCTTCTTGCAACTGCTCGAGAGCCGTCTTGATAACGTCGTGTTCCGCCTCGGCATTGCCAAGACGCGCCGCCAAGCGCGCCAGTTTGTCGGGCACAACCACATCCGCGTCAACGGCAAGAAGATCGACGTTGCCAGCTTCAAAGTCAAACCCGGCGATCAGGTCACGCT
>JANOWZ010000446.1:0-3338 GCA_031418155.1 Deinococcales bacterium | reverse complement strand
CGAAGCACGTTTGATGGTGCGGCTTCGCCTGGGTTGTAGATTCGCGTTTCGCTATTACCAAGGCATTACAAAGCCTTGACGCAAGACCACTCGGATCGGTAACGGATTGGTAATTCCGACCTTCTAACCTGAGCCATTGGAGGAGGCCACCATGTTCAAATCCATCTTGATCCCCATTGATGCTTCCACCAACGCGCAAAATGCGGCGATGGTGGGGTTCGAGTTTGCCCAAAAATTGGGTGCGAGCGTCAAGGTGATTCACGTGTTGCAACAGCGGGTGATGTACCCACTGCAAGTTGAAGTCTTCTACGACGAAGAGGCTCGAGCACACGGACAAGAAATCATCAAACCTTGGCCAGCCCATGCCGAACGCCTGGGCGTTCAATGCAAAATCGCCGTGATCGAATCAGAGTTGTGGAACACCGGTGAGGCCATCGTCGAGGCGGCCAAAGAAAGTGCTTGCGACCTGATTGTCATGGGCACACACGGGCGTGAAGGGCTCGAGCGGCAGATGATTGGCAGCGTCGCCGAACGCGTCTCGAGGTTGGCGAGGCAACCGGTGATGCTGGTGCGAAACTCGGCGACAAACAACACGAAAATCAACCCGTTCGAGAAGCTGTTTGTCCCGGTGGATGGCAGCGACACCAGCGCCATGGCCCTTGGTGTGGCACACCAGTTGTGCCGACAATTGAACGCCAGCCTCGAGATCGCCCATGTCGTGCCGGACTTGCCGATTCCATTGACCGATCCGGTTGGGCCTTACGCCGCATTCGATTACGCGGGGCTGGCCAAAACGCTCGAAGAATCTGGCCGTGAGATCCTGACCAAAGCCGTTAAGAACACCACCGTGGGCAACGTCTCGAGCAACTTGGTTCTGGCGGGCGGGCGACACATTTCTGCCGCGATTCTCAAGGCGGCACACGATGCCTCGAGCGACTTGATCGTGATTGGCACGCATGGACGCAGCGGCATGGATCGCTTGCTCTTGGGCAGTGTGGCCGAGGGCGTGATTCACCATGCCGAAGTACCAGTCTTGCTGGTTCGGTCAAGCACGGTCACAAGCACCTGTTAAACGTCCATCATCGCAAAGGGGGTGATCCCAATGTGATTCATCACAGCGACTAAACGGCAGTTTGAGTTCAACATTTTTGGAAGGAGTTGGTGATATGACCATGGTTCGTTTTGATCCATTCCGTGAGATTTCAAGCCTGCGCAACACCCTGGATCGTTTGTTCGAGGAACCCCTGAGCCGCAACGGATTCTTTGAACCGATTGATGTTGGCAGCATGCCCTTGGATGTTTTCGAGGAGGGCAACAACGTCATCGTCAAAGCTTCGATTCCCGGTTTCAAACCCGACGAGATTCACGTGCAAGTTCGCAACGACGTGGCCTCGATCTGGGGCGAAACCAAATCGAACGACGAGAAAAAGGACCGCAATTACCACATGCGCGAGCATCGCTTCTCGAGGATTGAACGCTCGGTGATGCTGCCCGCGCCAGTGCTGGCGGACAAGGCCGAAGCAGTCTTTGAAAATGGCGTGCTGACGCTGACCATGCCGCGCACCGAGGCGGCGAAAACCAAGGAAATCAAGGTTCGCGCCAAGGCATAAGTCGTGAATCTGTTTGAGATCATTCTCGTTTGATCACACAACACGGGCGCAATCCATGTGGTCACGGGAATGGTCTCGAGCATTCTCGGTTCGCATCCTCAGCAAAACGGCATCACAGCGTGAGGGTCATGTCCGTTCACCGCAAAAGCCTCCAAACGGATCGGATTCTGGGTGTGACACGAACCGTGTTCGCACTTGGGGTGGTCTCGCTGTTCATGGACATCTCGAGCGAAACGGCTGTGACGGTTATGCCATTGTTCACCACCATCGTTCTTGGCGCGTCACCGACGACCCTCGGGTTGATCGAAGGACTCGCCGAGGCGACAGCGAGTCTGCTCAAAGCCTGGTCTGGTGCTCGCTCTGATCGGGGTGCACGCAAGCCCTGGGCCATTGCCGGGTACGGGCTTTCGGCGCTGTCCAAACCGCTCGTGGCCTTGGCCGTCTCCTGGCCGATGCTGCTCGGGGCTCGCTTGCTGGACCGAAGTGGAAAAGGACTTCGCAGCGCCCCTCGAGATGCACTGATCGCGGCGGACACGCCCAAAGAAGAATTGGGCCGGGCGTTCGGATTGCACAAAGGCATGGACACGCTCGGCGCGGCCATTGGGCCGCTGGTCGCCTACGCACTGCTGCCGGGACTCGGGTATCGCGGTTTGTTGTTGCTGGCCAGTGTGCCTGCGCTGATCTCGGTAATTGTGCTGTTGGCCTTCGTGCGCGAACGCCCAGAGGAAATTGCGGCCCGACGTGAGGCTGCCAGGACCACTCGGGCATTGTTTCCGAAAGATCCTCGGATCACGGTCTTTCTCGTGGCGGTGGGATTGTTCTCGCTCGGCAATTCCTCGGACGCTTTCTTGCTGTTGCGCGTCTCCGATCTCGGTGTGCCCGCAGCGACCGTGCCGCTGGTGTACTTCGCCTTCAACATCGTTTATGCCGTCTCGAGCCCACTCGCTGGGCGGATCGCAGATCGACTCGGACGGGGCCGGGTGGCCCGCTGGGGGCTCGGGTTGTTCGCACTGATCTACGCTGGATTTGGTCTGGCCTCGAGCACCTGGCACGCCTGGGCGCTCTTTGCCCTGTACGGTGTCTTCATGGCCTTCACCGAGGGGGTCTGGAAGGCGCACCTCGGCGAACTCGCCCTGGAGAATTCTCGAGGCGCGGTGTATGGAGCCTTCAATGCGGTCATCGGATTCGCAGCCTTGCCCGCCAGCCTGATCGCAGGTTGGGGTTGGGAACGGTTTGGGCACGGTACGCCATTTGTGTTTGGTGCCGTGATGGCATTGGTGGCCTTCTTGGTGTTCGGCATCCGTGTCAAACCGCGACCGGTAATGCAGCGGTAACACCACTGTCAGAAGCTACAAGCGCCAGCCTGGTGCCGAAAGCGAACACGCTCGAGGACACTCGGATCGTCAGGCAAAGGGGGTGGTTTCTGGAATGGCTTCGTCATCGGCGCGATCCACAAACGCGATCCACAAACACGATCCACAAACACGCTCGAGAATTGTTTGAAAGGAGATTGAAATGACAACGCCTCGCATTGCGGCCATGTGGTCCGGCATTGTGATGTTGGTCCTCGGCGGGCTCGGACTGTTTTTTGGTGGCGGTGGCAGCCTCTTCGGTTTGTTCCCAATGAGCCTGTGGCTCGCCATCGGATTCATGGTCACTGGCCTGATCCTTTGGTACGCCTCAACGGGTGATGAGTTAATTCACACGTACTCGCTGGTGATTGGTTTG
>JANOWZ010000445.1:0-8174 GCA_031418155.1 Deinococcales bacterium | reverse complement strand
TGGCACAAACGCATGTCTGTCCAGCATTGCGGAATTTTGATGCCATCACGCCCGCAACCGCGCTATCCAGATCCGCATCGGCAAAAATGATGAAGGGGGCGTTTCCACCCAATTCCATCGACGCTTTTTTGATCGTTTCTGCGCTTTGCTTGAGCAAAATACGCCCGATTTCTGTCGACCCAGTGAACGTAATTTTTCGAACAATTGGGTTCGCCGTCAATTCACCAGCCACCTCAGCCGCAGCCCCTGTAACGACGTTGATGACCCCGGCAGGAATACCGGCATCCATTGCCAGCTTTGCAATCGCCAAGGCTGAAAACGGCGTTGCCGACGCCGGTTTGATAATGATTGTGCAGCCAGCAGCAAGCGCGGCACCCGCTTTTCGCGTGATCATAGCGTTGGGAAAATTCCAAGGCGTGATCGCCGCGACTACACCGACCGGTTCGCGCCGCGTGTAGGCGAGCGATTCTCCCGGCAGGCTCGTCTGCACGGTTTCGCCCGTGATCTTCGTGGCCCAACCCGCGAAGTACCGCAACTGATCGATTGCCTGCGGCAGATCAAAGACCATCGTCTCGAGCACCGGCTTGCCGACATCCAAACTTTCGAGTTGACCAAATTCGTCCTGATGTTCTTCGAGCAGATCGGCAAGTTTCCAAATCATGCGGGCGCGTTCGGCGGGTGTGGTTGAACCCCACGAGCCATCCATCGCCCGACGTGCCGCCGCCACCGCGAGATCGACATCTTCGGCTCGAGCCTCTGCGACTTCGCACAAGAGGTTTCCGGTTGCAGGATCGATCACCGAAAAACTTGCGCCGGTCACAGACTCGACCCAACGGTTTGCAATTAAGAGGCGTTTGGGTTGCGCCAACCAGTCCCGCACGTTCGGCGAGAGCAAAGGAGAATCAAGGGTGTTTGAGAGAATCAAAATTCAGGCTCCGGGGAAACAGCAAAAAGGCAGGTGAAAAGTGAAAAGTGAAAAGTGGAAGGCAGGACTCGACTCGAGCAATTCACGACACGAGTATCTGTGTGTCTCATGCGACTTCTGCTTGCGTATTTCATGCGACGACTTCCTCGCGCTCGAGGGCTTCAGATTCAGAACCGTTCAATTGATCTATCGCCATGCCTCGGGCACGTTCAATTCGGTTGATGCGTTTCTGGAATTGATTGAAAGCAAAATCGATGATCTCCTCGAGTTGTAAACCGAACGGCATTGGGCCGCGCTCGAGGGTTTGATCCCAAAATTCGTTGATGGTCGCAATCGCGGGCAGCAGCAAGGTGTTCATGCGATTCTCGATGGCTTCCCAAACTGGATCGCCATGCTCGGCGACCAAACGCGAGAGGAGATAAACACCGTAGGCGATGTGACGCGACTCGTCACGCTTAAACAACTGCATCGCCTTCTGCATTCCCGGCATGATGCCGTGACGCTCGAGCACGAGATGGTAGGCGTAATATCCGGTTTCGGCCATGACACCTTCGACGATCATGTTGTACGTGACCGATGCCTCGGCGAGTGCGACCGGACTGGAATCGGTCAGCAGGCGATTGAGCGAGGTTGGCAGTTCATCGTAAAAAATTGTGCGGTAAGACGGCACGTGAAAATGCGCCAAGTCTTCGGCGCTCGAGCCCGCAACCTCGGTGATGAAACGCTGGAAGGTCTCAACGTGCTTGGCCTCCTCCCAGAGGAAGCTGGTCAAAAACATTTCCTCCTCGAGCCGACCGTCACGCGCCACGGTCATGATCAGCGGTAGCAAATCGAGCGTTACGGATTCTTCACCCGCCTGGTACAACGCCGCGAGTTGCAGTAAATACGTGCGCTCGAGATCGGTCAGTGCATCCCAATCTTTTTTGTCCTGCGAGAAATCAATGTCCATCGGGTCCCAGGTGCCCAATTTTTTGGCCTTGTGCCAAAGTCGCATCGGCAGGAGGTTCTGATTCAAACGGCGTGCGCTCGTGGTTGAGAACACTCGAGAAGGTTGTGTTGTCTCGGCGACCGTCATCATCGTCTCCCTGAAAGCATGACCTTGAATGCGTGGCCCGCGTGGTATTTCATCACACCATTCCCGGAGCGTGCGCGGTCCGAGCACCCGGAATCAGCACAACCTTATTGGCCTCTCGAGCATCGAACAGGCGATACCCTTCGACGGCATCCTCGAGTGACAGCCGATGCGAGATCGCAACGGTCGGATCAATTTTACCGTCAGCCACAAGTTGCAGCGTTTTGTCGATGTCACGGTGAATGTTTGCCAAGCCCACACGGAAGGTCACGTCTTTGCTCAGGCTTTCGCGCAATGGATACTCGAATGTTTCGGTGGCGCTGACCCCAACCGCCGAGATGCGACCGCCGGCCCGCACCAATTCAAACGCAAGCAACAAGGTTTTTGGACCGCCGACCGCTTCGATCACGGCATCCGCACCATCGCCATCGGTGAGTTCCATCACGCGACGCACGGGATTGTCGGTGCTCGAGACAATCGCAATCGCGCCCAAAGATTCCGCGACTTTGGTTCGGGATTCGAGCAAGTCAATCGCAATCACCCGTGCCGCACCCAGCGCGAACGCGCTTGAGACGGCCATCAAACCGACCGGGCCGCAACCGAGCACGACGACGGTTTCACCGTCCGTCACTCGAGCGTTAAGTACGCCACCGTAGGCAGTGGTCAAAATGTCACCGCAGAAAAGCGCCTGCTCATCGGAAACATTTTCTGGGATGTGACGCAAGTTCACATCCGCCATCGGGATGCAAGCGTACTCGGCCTGCGTGCCATTCAGTGCGCCGAAGACTGGACCGTAACCGAGCACGCCCGCGCTCGAGCAGAGGTGGAACTCGTTGCGCAGACAGGCCCGACACGAACCGCAGGCGGTGTGAAATGTACCGACGACACGATCACCAACTTTGTAGCGGTGCACGCTCGAGCCGACCTCTTCGATCACACCGCTGTACTCGTGACCACAGGTGTCACCAGGCAACATCGGAATGTCACCGTGCAGCAGGTGCAAGTCCGAACCACAAATCGCGCAGTGCGTGATGCGCACAATCACATCGTCCGGCGAGACAAGTTCAGGGTCCGGCACAGTCTCGAGTGCGACACGACCGACATCCTGGAAGGTCACTGCCTTCATGGATGCACCTCAATCTCGAGCAGTGATACTTGAACCTCAACGCCATTCGCGTGATCGGCCCGAGGTTCAAACAGATTCATGCTCCGGGGAACTCCGTCTCGACTTGCGTCGCCGCACGCACCAATTCTTTCGCCGCCAACACGTACCGGGCCAGCACCGCCATGTTGCCACGCGCCAATTTCAACTTGCCGCGCATCAAACCCGCAATCGGCTCGAGCTTACCCTCCATCACCTGCCGCCAGGTGAACGCATCGGCGCTGATGATGTACGTCGCAGCCTCGAGATCGGCGGGCGTTGCACTGCGACCATCGCGACACTCGCCGTGCCAGAGGTCAAAAAAGACGCTGCGGTTTTCCGGCACGCCCAACGAAGGATCGGCCTGCAAGGTGAAAACCATGCTGCCCTCCCACGTTTTCGCCGCATTGCGATAAGACTCGCTTGAGGCGATCACGCCCGCCGCAGCCTTCGCCCAATCATCGCTGTACAACTGAACCTTCATTGCTCTCCTCTGTTCGTACTCGAGCATCAAAAAATTTCTTGCGAATCCAAGCGCATTCGAGTTCCAAATCTCAAACGCGCGACAAGCAATACCTTCTCGATGCACCAATGTAGCATCACTTTGCGCGAATGGGAAGGGAATTTACACGAGGTCATCCTCGCGCACGCCGCGCAGCACGCCCGAAAGAATTTCCAAACCCTCGAGCAATCTTGGACTTGGCCGACCAACGAATGATTCCGGCACGTCATAGACATGGTTTTTTGACACAGCAGGAATTTCCTGCCAGCCGCTCCGAGACAAAATTTTTTCACGTCGCAACTTTTTCACACCACACCAAGAACAACAAATCACGTCTGGATTCGCAGCGATTGCAACCTCGAGCGAGATCACGCTGGATCGTTTTTCGATTTTTGCAAACGCATTTTCCGCACCGAGCACCTCGAGCATCTGCGTGATCCAGGAGTCTCGCGTCGCAACGATCACGGGTTTCGGCCACCACTCGACCATGACTTTTGGCGGGCGCGAAAACCCTGGAACACCCGCACGTAATTTTTGAATTCGTGATTGCATCTCGAGCAGCAACGCCTCGCCGCGTTCAGGATGTTCGAGCGCAATCGCCACCGTTCGTACATCCTCGAGCACGTCGTTGAAGGTGATCGGATCGAGCACGAGTTGCGGAATCCCCATCGCATTCAGACCGTCAACCACGCGCTCCATGCCGGGGACGCTCAAACTCGAGAGGACCAAATCCGGTTTGAATGCCGCGACTTTTTCAAAGTCGATCTGCAAGTCTGGTCCGACGCGCGGCAGGCTCGAGACGAGATCGATTGGCCAATCCGAATTGGAATCGCACGCGATCAGTGACGCGCCAAGACCGAGGAGTGACACGATCTCGGTGTTGCTCGAGGTCAGGCTGATGACGCGCATTGCCTTGCATCAAATCATGCGTGGATGATTTTTTGGTGATGCACGATTCAGTTTTTTGGGTCGAGAGTTGTGGAGGTTCGAGGTTCGGATTCGCACTCGCTCGCAGATCGAAAACTGATGCTCAAGGTTTTGTTTCAAGATGATTTCAGACTCGCTGCGTTGAAGGGTGAGGCTTGCCTCACCCTTGCGAAATCAAAATCTTTATCGGATGCTAAGGCTTCCCTCGGTTGTACCTGACGGCGTGAATTGCTTCAGGCGATGCTCGAATTCCCGGCGGTCGGCTTTGCGTTCGAGTGCGGATTGCCACGCTTGAATCACGCCTGTCACCTGCTCGGCGGTTTCGTGCGCGAACTCGAGGCGAAACTTGTGAATGCCCGCGCCACGCCATTGCTCGAGGTACTTCGCACCGGATTGTGCCTGCGCATTGAAGACGGTGTTGCGGCAACCCACGTCCGCCATGACTGGATGCTCAAGGCCGTGTTCGTCCCGCAGGGTGACGGTGTGCGTTTCACAGGGATGACCGCAGTTGGTGTGATCGGTGCCGGTAGAAAGGAAGCGGCAGAAGACGCAATGCTCGGTGTGAAAGACGGGCAGGTGGTGGTGGGCGATCACCTCGAGTGCGCCAGGATTGATCCACGCAGCGAGATCAGAAATCTGTTGCGCGTTCAGGTCGTGCGTCGGCGCAAGTTTATCGAGACCCATGTCCAGGAGATGTTGCGCGGTAATACCATTCGCGGCGTTCAAACTAAAATCACCATAAAGCATCGGGCGTGAATCTGATTCGAGCAGTGATTTCAGCAGCCCGAGCGACCGCACCAGAATCGCACTCGCTCCGAGGCTGAGCAAAAAGGTGTGGATGCGTTCTTCGTTCGGCTTGAGCACGCGAGGACTGGCGACGACGGCGCGAATGCCGGACTCGAGAATCTTTTCGACGCTGGGGCGCAGGCCGTACAACTCGAGGTAATCCAAAACGATCTCGTCGGGTCGTGCAGCAATCGCGGCCTCGAGTTGGTCCGGTCGTCGAACGAGCACCGAAAGTTCGGGATTGACATCCTCGACTCGGGTTGGGTTTGAGGTTCGCAGCGTCTCGAGTTGATGCGGGTGAAGTTCTCGCACGGCAGGTTCGCGCCGCCACTCAAGCAGTTCGGCAATCGCTGTGCGGCGCACTTTGGAAAGCTCCGACAGCGGCAGGAACAGATCACCCTCGAGTTTGACGGTGACACCCTCGAGTGAAAACGGCGTGTCGCCAAGTTTGCCAAGTTCGGTCTCGAGCGTCGCTTGATCGAGTTTGCGTTTCTGCGCGACTTGCAAAACCGTTTCGCTGTGCACTTCGATCTCACGGCCCAATTCGTCTTTAACCTCGAGCGTCAATGGTTCGCCAGCACGCCCGAGCACGGTGAATTGAATACCACGACGTGCGACCGGATCGCCAGGTTGCGTGAATTTCTTGTAGCATTTTTCAAGGCTCGGATCGTGCGAACGCCAAACCCAATCGCCCTCGCGCACCCGAGAAAACGCAACCTGACCGTTACCGAATCGCAACTCAACGCCGCGCAAGCCACTCGAGTCCTCAAGGTTGCGGCCTCGAGATTTGACCTCGAAGACTTGACCGCCCTCCTCGCGTTCCTGCGGGCTGCGCCAATCGGCGGCATCAAAAACGAGGCCATCCCCCGGCTTGACGGTTGGTCCCTCGAGTTCGACGAAGACACCTTTTTCGGTGACACCTTTGACCACGCCAACTTTCACGCCGCGATGCCGGGGCGCTCGACCGATCACCACTCGCTGATGGTCCACACCAGAAATGAATGCGGGCTCGAGGCCACGCGAGTAGACACCCTCGAGCGCCAGTTCCTCTTCGGGTTTGATGCTGAGCGGACGGCTTGCCCAGGCATCGTCGATGGCTTGACGGTAGGCACTGGTGGTTGCGGCGACGTACTCTGCGTCTTTATAGCGGCCTTCGATCTTGAAGCAATCGACGCTTTGAATCAAGTCTGGGATCTGATGCAGCGCGTACAAATCTTGCGGCGAGAGTAAATAACGGTACGGCCCGAGTTCGCGTTTTTCGCCATCGACCATCAGATCGTATGGAAGCCTGCACGCTTGGGCGCAGGCACCACGGTTGGCGCTGCGACCGCCCCACGCCTCGCTCGAGAAGCACTGCCCGGAGTACGACACGCACAAGGCTCCGTGAACAAACACCTCGAGTTCAACATCGGTGGCGGCGCGAATCATCTGAATGTCTTTGACGCTCAACTCTCGGGCCAGCACCACGCGACGCGCCCCGAGTTCTCGGGCGAGTTCGGCTCCTTCGGCGCTGGTGATGGTCATTTGCGTGCTGGCGTGGACCGGCAATCCCGGCGCGAGTTTGCGGGCGAGTTTGACCACGCCCAAATCCTGCACGATGATCGCGTCCGCACCCGCCGCCGCGATACCCAGAAGTTCATCCTCAAGTCGTGCAAGTTCCGTGTCAAAGACCAGCGTGTTGACCGCAATAAATCCCATCACGCCGCGTTCGTGTAGTTCGCCCATCACGTCCGGCAAGGTCTCGTGCGTGAAGCTCATCGCTTTGGCCCGGGCGTTGAAGCCCTCGAGCCCGAAGTACACAGCATCGGCTCCGGCTTCAATCGCGGCCCGCAGTTGCGGGAAGCCTCCGGCGGGACTCATCAGTTCTGGCTTGCGTGGTTTGTGTTCGGCAGTGAAAGTCATCGCCCACAGGATGCGCGTGCAAAGCGATCCGGTCAAGTGATTGTTTACGCCATCGCGTCGAATTCTTTTTGGTATGAGATCCCGTGCGCGTCCAACCATTCCTTGAACTCGAAGTAATCGGCGAAGCTCTCCTCGATCCGCTCGAGCAGCACCACGTCAGGGTGTGCGAGGTCGTTTTCCCCGATGTTCAAGAAGGCCATCACCTGACATTTTTCTTCGGGAGAAAGGTGAATCAGGTACGCGACATCATGGCCAAGGAACACTTGCGCATCCTCGGAGTAATCAAAAAACTCGAGGCGTAGGCCGCCATCGGTTTTGATTTCCACCCATGAGACGGTGCCTTTAAGTTTGCCGTGCAATTTGACTTTGTTCATCCTGGGATCAGGGTAGCGCATGGGCTCTTAAAAGATTCGCACAAATCCTGATCGCTGCTGACGAGAAAAATTCGTCATTCTGGTCTTTGTGAAACCTTCGGTGAAAGTGCATGTATACTTATGCACTCGAGGTCGCCCAAGGTAGATTCGAGCCATTCCCATTGAATTCTTTCTGGAGCCCGCATGACCACTTCTTTAAAAGGCCGCGATTTTTTAAGCAACCTCGACCTCTCGCCCAACGAATACCGCGCCGTGATGGACACCGCCCACGCCATGAAACGCGGCGAGTACCGTGGGCAAAAGCCGCTCGAGGCGCAATCCCTGGCAATGGTGTTCGAGAAACCCAGTTTGCGCACCCGCACGACCTTCGAGGTCGGCATGACGCAATTGGGTGGTCACGCAATTTACCTCGCGCCGTCCGACATTGGGCTTGGCACGCGAGAACCGGTGCGCGATGTTGCCATGAACCTCGAGCGTTGGGTCGAATGCATCATGGCCCGCGTGTTTCTGCATTCGACCGTGGAGGATTTGGCGAAATTCTCGAG
>JANOWZ010000444.1:0-3765 GCA_031418155.1 Deinococcales bacterium | reverse complement strand
TATGCCCACTGGCTGATCGCACGCTGAGTGGTGGCTGAAATGCAACGGACCTGTGAACAAATTGATCGTGTTGAACTCGAGAAAGTGGAATTGTCCCGAAATAGGAGTAAGGTATGGACATGACCGCATCGGCACAATCATGATTCCGGTCTCCCATCGGGTGTTGGTGATCGATGACGAACCCGGAATGCGCAGCCTGATGCGGCGCGGCCTTGGCATGGCTGGTTATGCCGTCGAAACCGTCGATGGTGGCGAGGCCGGACTCGAGGCGGCAAACCGGGAACGACCAGATTTGGTGCTCTTGGATTTGATGATGCCAGGACTCGATGGCTTTGAGACACTCGAGCGTTTGTGTGCGATTCAACCGCGACCGAAGGTGATCGTCCTGTCTGGTCGTGACGAACCCGAGGACCGGCGGCGGGCGGCGAATGCGAGTTTGTTTTTGGTCAAACCGGTGGCGTTTGACCTGTTGCTCGAGTCGATTCAGGTTGCAATTGCATCCCCGTTGACCCCGAGCCTGGACTAATCGTGAACAACAAACGGATTGTGGGGGCTGAGGCTGGCCCTGTCGTATCGCCTCAAAGCAAAAAGGTCACTCGAGGCTCGAAGGGTGTAGCGAAAAAAGACTTGTTGCCGGTCGTGGTTGGCATTGGTGCGTCGGCGGGTGGGCTCGAGGCGTTCTCGAAACTGCTGGCGGCACTGCCGTTGGATACCGGCATGGCATTCGTCTTGGTGCAGCACCTCGATCCGACGCACGAGAGTCTGCTGACCGAGTTGCTGGGCCGCACCACGGGCCTGAAGGTCACAGAGATTGTTGATGGCTCGAGCGTTCAGGCGAATCAGGTTTTTGTGATTCCACCGAATGCGAACCTGACGATCAAACAGGGTGTCTTGCGCCTCTCGCCGAGGCTCGCGGGCCGAGGCTCGCATTCCTCGATTGATGAATTCATGGCTTCACTCGCGCTGGATTTGGGCCACCGGGCGGCTGGCGTGGTGCTATCCGGCACCGCTTCGGATGGCACGCTCGGACTCGAGGCGATCAAGGCGGAGGGTGGCATCACCTTCGCGCAAGATCCGAAATCGGCACGTTTTGATGCGATGCCGCGCAGTGCGATTGCAGCCGGTGTGGTGGATTTCGTCTTGCCACCCGAACAGATTGCGGCGGAGTTGGCACGGTTGGCGAACGAACCGTATCTCGGGCAGGCGGTCGTTGCCAAAATCAAAGGCTCGAGTCCCGCAAAATCCGAGACGACCTCGAGCGAATCCGAACCTCGAGCATCGATGCCCGATCCCAAAGGGTTTGAACGCATTTTGGCCTTGTTGCACGATGGCCGTGGCGTGGACTTTTCCTTGTACCGGGCCAGCACCGTGCGGCGACGCATTGAGCGGCGAATGATGCTCGATGGAATCTCTTCGGCACAGGAATACGCCGAACGCCTGCGGGCACAACCGCAGGAACTCGAGGCGTTGTACCAGGATTTGCTGATCGGTGTGACCAGTTTCTTCCGCGACCCTCATGTTTTCGAGTCTTTGCAGCGCGAGGTTTTTCCGGGATTGGTCAAGGACCGCACGGCGGACAAATCGGTGCGCATCTGGGTTAGCGGTTGCTCGACTGGGCAGGAGGCGTACTCGTTGGCGATGGCCTTCCTCGAGTTCACGGCCAAGGCGGGCATCAATGTGGTAGTGCAAATTTTTGCCACGGATTTGAACGACGCGACGCTCGAGCGGGCGCGGGCCGGGTTGTACTCGAGCGGGTCCTTGCACAACGTTTCCAAGGAACGCCTGAAACGGTTTTTCACCGAGGAACGCGACGGGCATTACCGGATCAACACGTCGGTGCGTAAACTGGTGGTCTTTGCGCGTCAGAACGTGTTTGCCGATCCGCCGTTCTCGAGGTTGGATTTGATCAGTTGCCGCAACCTCTTGATCTACCTCGACCCGCTGCTTCAGGCACGGGTGATTCCGACCTTTCACCAGGCCCTCAAAGCGAATGGTGTGCTGCTGTTGGGCGCTTCGGAAACGGTTGGACGCTTCACGGATTTGTTCGCGGCCATTGACAACCGTTGCCGTTTGTACAGCAAGCTTGCCGGGGCCAGCCGCATTCCCAGAATCGATTCTCGCTCGAGCGTTCCGACCGCCAAGCCTCGCGCCGAACGTGCCGGTACGGTGGTCGAGGCGAGCAGTTTGGACACGCAACGCGAGGCGGATCGCCTGCTGCTCTCGCGCTATGCGCCCTCCGGTGTGGTCGTGGACGACGCGCTCGAGGTTGTGCAGTTTCGAGGTGCGACCGGAGGGTTTCTCGAGCCTTCAACCGGCAAGGCGAGTTTTAACCTGTTGCGCATGGCCCGCGAGGGATTGATGCTGCCGTTGCGAACCCTGACCGAACGCGCCCGACAAGAAAACCGGGCGGTGCGTTCAGAGGCCGTGCGCTTTTTGCGCGATGGACACCCAATGACCATCAATCTCGAGGTCGTGCCTTTGAAACGACCGGGCTGCCTGCTGGTGCTGTTTGAAGTTCCGCAGGTCGAAGCGCCCGCAGTCGAATCCACCGAACCGTCCGCCGCGAAAGCGAAAACCAAATCTCGAGATGAAACCCGTCACCTTGAAGACCTCAGCCGAGAATTGCTCGAGGCCCGCGAGTACCTTCGGCTTGTCCAAGAACAACATGAGGATGCCAGCGATCAATTGCAGGCCACCAACGAAGAACTGCAATCCTCGAGCGAGGAGTTTCAAAGCCTGAACGAAGAACTCGAGACCGCCAAAGAGGAACTCGAATCGGCCAACGAGGAAATGCAAACCTTGAACGACGAACTGATCGGACGGAATGCCGAACTGACGCGCTTGAACGGCGACCTGATCAACTTTCAGGCGAGCGCCGAACTCTCGACCGTTTCGATTGGCCCCGACCTGCACGTGCGCCGCTTCACACCGCAGGCCGAACAAACCCTGGGATTGCGGGTTCAAGACCTCGGTCGTTCAATTGGGCATTTGCGTCACCTGTTCGACCCAACCGATCTGCCCGATCTCGAGGCGTTGGTTTTGGAAGTGATTCGCAGCGGCAAACCGACCGACCGTGAGGTGCGCGACCGCGATGGACGCTGGTTTTTGTTGCGCATCCGACCCTACCGCACCATAGATGGCGAAACTGACGGGGCGGTGCTGGTGATGTTCGGCATGGATGCGCTCAAACGGGCCGAACTCGAGCGCGAACGCCTGCAAGATTTAACCGATGCGGTCTTTGAAAGCCTCAACGACGGCCTGATTGGGATTGATCACGATTGGACCGTAAGGTTTATCAACACCGCCGGATTGCGCCTGACCCGAGGGACCCGAGCAGAAATAATCGGAAAAAGCTTCTGGACGTTGTTCCCGGAAACCTTAAAAACACACTTCGGAGGCAATCACCGCAAAGCCATGACCGAACGGGTCACGGTCGATTTCGAGGAGTATTACGCGCCGCTCGAGACGCAATTCGAGATTCGCATCGTGCCGGTCGAGGTGGGAATCACGACGTTCTTCCGCGATGTCAGCGACCGCCGACGTGCCGAGGTGATCGTCGAGGAAACCCAGGCGCAACTGCGGGTGCTGGCCGAAAGCCAACGCCGGTTCCTGGCCGATGCCGCGCACGAACTTCGCGCTCCGTTGGCGGTGATTCAAGGCAACTTAGAGGTGCTCGAACGATTCCCAAACCTGCCCGCCGATGATCGGGCCGAAGCCGTGACAGACAGCGCACGCGAGGCCGCACGGCTCGGACGTTTGGCGAAT
>JANOWZ010000443.1:0-10737 GCA_031418155.1 Deinococcales bacterium | reverse complement strand
CAAGTCACAGGTCTCGAGTCACAGGTATGCTTTGAAGGTGCGTTTACTGACCATCCTGAGGGTTGCCGCGTGTCTCGCCCTATTCTCGAGTCATGTCAGGGCAGAGGCGTACTTTGGTGCCCGGCTCGAATTGTTGTTGATCACCCCGGTGCTTGGCGTGCAGCTTGGGTACGATTTTGACGAGATCGGCGGTGGTCGTTTCGGCGTAAGAGCCTCGTTGGTAAGCCTGGTGGGTTTGCTCAACCGTGGAACACTCGAGGCGACGTTTCGTTTTAACAAGCAGTCCGAGGCGAGCGCGGGCTACATTGGCGTTGGCCTGGGTGCAACGCTTTCAACCAAATCGGATGCACCCTCACCACTCCTGCCCGAGTTTCACGCGCTGCTCGGATACGAGTTTGTTCTTGCACCGGCGACTGGGCTGTTCATTGAAGCGCAAATCGGCCAAACTCAGAACTCACTTTCAGGAAACGGTGGATTTTTACCTTTCGCGGCCATCGCCACCGGTGTGAACTGGCACTTTTGAAGGTTAAACAAAAAATCTCGAGAATCGGGTCGCCCCAATCCTCGAGATTTTACTTGCCTGAAATTACTTGCCTGAAATTACTTAACTTCGACGGTTGCGCCAGCGTCGACCAATTGCTTCTTGATCTTCTCGGCCTCGTCCTTGTTGACGCCTTCCTTGACGGTGCCGCCCGCTTCGGTGAGGTCCTTGGCTTCCTTGAGGCCCAGGCCGGTGATGGCGCGGACTTCTTTGATGACGTTGATCTTGTTCGCGCCCGCCTCTTTGAGGACGACATCGAACTCGGTTTGTTCTTCGACAACTGCGGCTGGGCCTGCAACGGCTGGGCCTGCCGCAACGGCGACGGCTGCGGTAACGCCCCAGGTGTCCTTGAGGGTATCGATCAAATCTTTGATCTCGAGGATGGTTGCGCTGCTCAGTTCTTCAACGATGCGTGCCTTATCAAATGCCATGATTCACCACTCCTTTAAAACGCTCAACCCTGTTGAGCTTTGGCATCCAAGATGCCGACGAGTTCTTGTTGTTTCGCGCCCAGCACGCCGACCAGGTTGGAACCTGGGGCTTGCAACACGCCGAGCAATTCCGAACGCAGTTCGTCTTTGCTTGGCAGTTTGGCGATGTCCGTAAAACGCTTCGCGTCGATGCTCGAGCCGTCAAGGACCCCACCTTTTGGTGCGGGGATGCCCTTGTCGTTCTTCTTGGCGAATTCCACGATGGCTTTGGCGGGTCCGACCGGATCTTCTCCGACCAGAACCAAAGCGCTTGGGCCGTTCAAGACGTTGGCGAAATCGTGCCCGCCGTCTTTGAGAGCGATGTTGATGAGCGTGTTCTTGGCAACGATCAGGCGTGCGCCCGTGTTGCGAAGCTCCTTGCGGAGTGCGCCCAGTCCTTCGCTGGTGAGGCCCTGGTAATCGACCAGGTAGAAGCTCGAGCGACCTTTGAGGCTCTCGCGGAGCGCGGCGAGCGATTCGGCATTGCGTTGATTCGCCACGACGTTCCCTTCCTTTCTTGCGCCAACCAGACAACAAAATTCCGCGTCGAGTTGACAGGCTGCAAACTCAAAACGCGGCACAAGATTCTTGTTTCGCGCGTCTCGGCAGGATCTTTAAGTCTGGCGACCCCTGCTGTCTCAAACGCCTCGCTTGGAAAAGCGAACCCGAGCGAACTCGAGCTTGGAAAATGTATCACAGCTTCGCGGGGCTGTCAAAGCGTTTTTGTGCCTGAAACCGAATCTCGAGCCGGAATGCTGAGGAATCGATCAAACCCCGAGTAAACATTGGCACGTTCTCCGCGTAAAAAACCGATCAAGATCAGGTTGAACTCGAGCGCCAAATCGACCGCCAAGCTTGAGGGCGCACCAACGGCAGCAAGGATTGGCACGCGAGCGGCGACACACTTTTGCGCGATCTCAAAGCCAACCCGACCCGAAACGAGCATGATCGAATCCTCGAGTGACAGGTTCTGGAGCCGTGACAGGCCGATCAACTTATCGACCGCGTTATGCCGTCCGACATCCTCGCGCACAGCAAGTAAGCCACCCTCGAGCGTGAACAGGGCGGCGGCGTGCAAACCTCCGGTGGAATCAAACGTGGTCTGGACTTCGCGCAACGCATTTGGCAAGCGATACAGGACTCGAGCCGTGACTTGCGCTGAGTTCGTTATTCGTTTCAATCCTCGAGCGTGAATCTGTTCGAGGCTGGTCTTGCCGCAAACGCCGCAAGCACTTCCAGAACCAAATTGACGTGGCTCAATGCTCGACTCGAGACCATCGCGTAATCGAACGAGAACAACATTTTCATCGTTCGGATCTGGCTCGAGACCCATCAAATCCTCAAGACTTGAAATGATTCCCTCGCCGAACAACCAACCGAGCGTCAACTCGAGATCGTGCCCCGGCGTGCGCATGGTTGTGGTGATCGCCTGCGAATTGATGCGAATCTCGAGCGGTTCCTCAACCGCCAAGGCATCACTTCTGACGCTAGTCTTCTCCCCTGTTAGCGTCCAGATTTCGCGTTTCACCTCGAGACCCATGTCCGTCACTCTACAAGTATGCTCGAGTCATGAAACCAATTGGTGTCCTCTCAGATTTCCCCTTGAACGAACAAAAGATCATCGATCTCAAGGATGAATTCGTGCTGGTCTTGCGAACCGAATCCGGTTTTTGGGCCATCGAAGACCGCTGCTCACACGATGACAACGAACTTTTTGGCGGCGAAGTGGTCGGCAAGGAAATCAAATGTCCGCGTCATGGTGCGCGATTTGACCTCGAGTCCGGTCAGGCGTTGTGCCTGCCAGCAGTTCGGGCGGTACGCACCTACAATGTTGTGGTCAGCGATCAGAACGTCTTTTTGCAGGCTCGAGATTGAGGCTAAAAAACCGATGTTGCGTGAAGATTGGGTGAGTTCCGTCTCAATCTCAATTGGTGCGCAACTCAGCGCTGAGGCGATTTTTGCGTGCAGACTGGCCCCTCGAGACAGGTCCTAGTGTGGATGTCTCAGATGGGGGTCACTCATGAAGCTCAATGCGATCAAGAAAATGTCAATTGTGGTCATCGGCGCTCTGGTCATCGGAAATTCCGCCGGAGCAGACGGTCTTTCGGGAGAGATTACCTTGCCTCTCAACCCGTTCTCAGTTGGTGCAGCCATCAACTACACGTATGAGGTCGTACCTAACTGGTTTGTCGGCGGCAGCCTACGTGCGGGCTATGGACCATTCGGCAGCACCGGCGCGTTCAGCGCTGGGGCACGATTGGGTACGAATTACATCATCAACTTGGCTGAAAACCGTGACTTGAAGGCGGATGCCTACGTTGGTACGGGCGTTGACCTCGGTTTCATCGGTGCGTTCAGTGCTGTGCTGGATGTCAATGCAGGTGCTCGAGCCACGTTCTCGGTGACACCAGCCGTCAAACTGTATGGCGGAGCAGATGGCAAACTGGCACTGATCAGCCTTCCAGCGGGCGTTTCAGTGGCCCCGAGCATCTTCGGGTACTTCGGTGGCAAACTCGAGCCGGTCACAAACCTTGAGGTTTACGCGCAGGCCGGTTTGGGTTACTCGAGCCAATTCAATTACGATTTGAAGCTTGGTGCGTACTACACGGTCATCCCGGAAGTTCGTTTGGGTGCTTCGGTGGGCTACGGCAATGACAATTTCCGTGCCAGCATCGGGGCGCAGTTTGCGCAAAAACCTGGAACGCTTGCCACACCCGGTAACTTCTTGCCCTAAAACTCGAGTCTCGAGAACCGCTTAACCTGGGAGCAACTTCTCCCAGGTTTTTCATTCTTGATTTGAGCCTAAGCTTCAGGTCTTAAGTTAGCAGTGAATTCTGGGATGGCTTCCAACTCGAGGGCGTTCCTCGAGCACGCACCAATCGAGACAGATCATCCTGGGGAGGATAAAGATGAAACTCAAAAACGCATTGAAAGCCGCATCGCTCAGCATCGGTATGGCCATGCTCGGCTCGAGCGCTCAGGCTGGAAATTTGACCTTAGCCTTGGATAGCGGCATTTACAAGAATTTCAGCGTCGCACCGGCTATGTACTACTCGCAAATCCTTGCTCCGAACTTGGGCGTGAACGCCTACGTCAGCAGCAAGTACACGTTCGCCTTTCCAGAGAATTGGTACGCCGGTCTGGGCGCAAGCCTGAATTATGCCATTCCAATCGCTCGAGACAACGAAAATTTCTTCGAGGGATTTGCGAACCTCGGTTTCTCCTATGACATCTCGAGCAATCAGGGCGATCCATTCCTTGGAGTTGGCACTCGAGCTTCTTTGAAGTTTGCTCCGAACGCCCGCACGTATGCCGCTGTGACCCTGCAATTGCCTTGGGATACACGTTATGGAACGTTGCGCACCAACTTGAATGGTTACGTCGGTGTACAGGTTGATCTGGTCCCAAACCTCGAGACGGGCCTTCAATTTGATTACACGTACCGCCTCAACCCGATCAACCCGAACCGGGCGTTTTCGTTCAATGCTCGAGCCATCGTTTTTTACACGGTGCTGCCGGATTTCAAGGTCGGTGGTTTTGGTGGCTACAACACGAATGATGAATGGTATTTAACGCTTGGGTTGCGTTACAGCATCAGAATCTGATCTACACTCAAACAGACGCGCAATCAGGCTCGAGTCTCGAGCCTGATTTTTTGTTGCCCGCCTTCGCATGTTAAAGTGCCGCGTTGCCGGTGATGTTCATACATTTCTCCGCATAAATTCTCACGCCAGCCCTTTGAGGAGATCAACTGTGCCAGCACGTACCGACCTGAAAAAAATCATGATTATTGGTTCCGGCCCCATTCAGATCGGGCAGGCCGCCGAATTCGATTACTCCGGCACTCAGGCGGTCAAAGCCCTGAAAAACGCTGGGTACACCGTGATCCTGGTCAATTCCAATCCGGCCACGATCATGACCGATCCCGAACTGGCGGACGCGACCTACCTCGAGCCGTTGACGCTCGAGTACCTGACCAAAATCATTGAACTCGAGCGGCCCGATGCGTTGCTGCCGACCTTGGGCGGTCAGACCGGGCTCAACCGTTCTCTCGAGTTGTACGAGAAGGGCGTGCTGGCGAAATACGGTGTCGAATTGATCGGCGCGAATTCCGAGGCGATCAAAAAGGGCGAGGACCGGCAACTGTTCGCGCAAGCGATGGACAAGATCGGGGTCAAAACCGCGCAGGGCAAAACGATTGGCACGCTTGAAGAGGCGCTCGAGTTCGTGACGCAGATTGGCTATCCGGCGATCATCCGTCCAAGTTTCACGTTGGGTGGTACGGGCGGTGGCATCGCTTACGATGAGGCCGAACTGCGGCAGATCGTCGCGCAGGGCTTGCACGATTCACCGGTCACGACCGTCCTGCTCGAGCGCAGCCTGTTGGGTTGGAAAGAGTTTGAACTTGAGGTGATGCGTGACCACAACGACACGGTGGTCATTATCACGGGCATCGAAAATTTTGATCCGATGGGTGTTCACACGGGCGACAGCATCACGGTCGCGCCTGCACAGACGCTTTCGGACAAGGAATACCAGAATTTGCGCAACGTCTCGCAGGCGATCATCCGCGAGATCGGCGTGGACACGGGCGGCAGCAACATTCAATTTGCGATCAACCCGACCAACGGCGACGTGATCGTGATTGAGATGAATCCTCGCGTCTCGAGGTCCTCGGCGCTGGCGAGCAAAGCGACCGGTTTTCCGATTGCAAAGATTGCGGCACTGCTGGCGGTTGGCTATCAGTTGGACGAATTGCCGAACGACATTACTCGGGTTACACCGGCCAGTTTCGAGCCGAGCATCGATTACGTGGTCACGAAAATTCCGCGTTTCGCCTTCGAGAAATTCCCAGGAACGCCAGAACGTTTGGGCACGCAGATGCGTTCTGTCGGGGAGGTCATGGCGATTGGTCGGACCTTCAAAGAGTCGTTCATGAAGGCATTGCGTTCACTCGAGACGGACGTGCGTGGCGGATTCGAGGCGATGGGTCAGGCCGAACTCGAGACGCTGCTCGAACCAACCCCGAAACGATTTTTGGCGGTGCTCGAGTTGTTGCGGCGTGGAACCAGCATCGAATTCCTGTTCGAGAAAACCGCGATTGACCGTTGGTTCTTGGCACAACTCGAGGAGATCGTTGCCGCCGAAAAAGAGATCGGCACGCTCGAGCCGGTCGAGGCTTGGAAGTACGAAATCTGGCGCGAGATCAAACGCCTGGGCTTGTCCGATGCGCGAATCGGTGAGTTGGTCGGCAAGACAGAACTCGAGATTCGAGGGTTGCGCAAGGCCGCGAAAGCCACACCGGTTTACAAGACGGTCGATACCTGCGCCGCCGAGTTCGAGGCGTACACGCCGTACCATTACTCGGCGTATGAATGGGAGGACGAGGTTCGTCCAACCGACAAGCAGAAGGTGATCATTTTGGGTTCTGGCCCAAACCGCATTGGCCAGGGCGTGGAGTTCGATTACGCCACCGTGCACGCGGTCTGGGCTTTGCGCGATGCCGGGTACGAGACGATCATGGTCAACTCCAACCCGGAAACGGTCAGCACCGATTACGACACCGCTGACCGCCTCTACTTCGAGCCGCTGACCTTCGAGGATGTCATGAACATCGTCGATCACGAGAAACCAATCGGCGTGATCGTGCAACTCGGTGGGCAAACGCCATTGAAACTTGCGAAAGCGCTCGAGGCTGCGGGCGCTCCGATCATCGGCACGAGTCCAACCGCGATTCATCGCGCCGAGGACCGGCTCGAGTTCAATCAATTGTGCGACCGGCTTGGCATTCCGCAACCAAAAGGCGTGATCGCACAGACCGCGCTCGAGGCCGTGACGCTCGCCAAGGATTTGGGCTTCCCATTGATGGCGCGTCCGAGTTACGTGCTCGGTGGTCGCGCCATGCGGGTGGTGCATTCGCAACTTGAACTCGAGACGTACCTGACCGAAGTTTACGCCAGCGTTGAAGGCAAACCGAGCATTCTTCTCGATCAATTTCTTGAGGGGGCGCTCGAGTTGGATGTCGATTGCCTCAGTGACGGCCAGCGTGTCGTCGTTGCGGGCGTGATGGAGCACATCGAGGCGGCAGGCATTCACTCAGGTGACAGCGCCTGCATTCTGCCAGCGATTCACCTCGAGCCAAACATACTCAAAACAGTGCATGAATATACAGTCAGGCTTGCCGAAGAAATCGGTGTGCTCGGACTGATGAACGTGCAATATGCAATTCTAGCTGGAACGGTCTACGTGCTCGAGGCCAACCCTCGCGCCTCGCGCACTGTCCCGTTCGTTTCCAAAGCCATCGGACATCCGCTCGCCAAATACGCCGCATTGATCGCGGTCGGCAAAACGCTCGAGGATTTGAATTTCACGCTCGCGCCGATTCCAACGCATTACAGCGCCAAAGAGGTTCACCTGCCGTTCCTGAAATTCCCTGGGGTGATTCCGGTGCTCGGTCCAGAGATGAAATCGACTGGCGAAAGCATGGGCATCGACACCGATCCGTACTTGGCATACTTCCGCTCGCAAATTGGTGCGAATGTCAGGTTGCCGTTGATCGGAACCGCTACCTTGATCGGTTCTGGGCTCGAGCAAGTTGCGCAAAGCCTGACCGCAAGCGGCTGGGTGGTCGAGATGCAAACCAACGCCAACCTCGAGTCTCCTCTGCCGGACCTGTTGATCGACGTGACCGGCTCCAGGAAGCTGCGTCAGGCCCTCGAGAACGGCAGCGCCTACTTCACAACACTTGAGGCCGCAACCTGGATTGCGGAGGCGCTCAAACGGGCTCAAGGCTCGAGCCTGGACGTGAAAAGCGTGCAGCGCTGGCTGGCCTGAGCATCAGGACGCTGGCTGGCCTGATTGATTGCTTGGGTTCGAGTACGTCATCTGGCAGACTTGACACCCCTTCCAGACGCGCTACACTACGCTAGCCACTCCACGCGAATGGCCTTGTCGGGGGCGAATTGGTTTCGACAGGGATCACTGAAGGTGAGGTTGCGAGCCGAGGATGGTGGTTGGCCTCGTTAAAATTCCACCAACGCCTTAACTGGCAAAGTTACCAAAATGGGTGCCTACGCACCCCTTTCCCTCGCTGCTTAATCCCAGCGAACGCCGCTGAGAAGCCCCGCAGTTGCCTTCTCACCCGCGTAACCAAGAACTGCTAGCCCCGGCCAGACCTCATAACCACGGGCGAAACAAATGAGGAGTGACCTCGAGACATCCGGTCTCAGGGAGTGCTCGAGGTCGAGATCAAAACTGAGGCTACGCTCGTAGACGCCCGCTGGAAGGATTTTTGGACGCGAGTTCGACCCTCGCCGCCTCCACCAACAGAAGAACGCCGCGACCAACGGCGTTCTTCGCTGTATCTCGAGCCAATTATTCGCAAGCTTTGCTGTCATCGGCAAACACACTCAAAGGCGCATCCGCCGTACCTTTGGCCTTGCCGAAGGTCACGACCACATCGTTCGTCTCGAGGTTGTACTCGATCCGTTCGCCCCTGACTTGACCGACCTCTTTGCCGCTGGCATCGGTTTGAATACTGATGGCCGGATTGCCGAACAGGATGGCGAGGTTGCGTTTGTCATTGTATTCGACTTTGGTCGCCTGCGAGTTCCGGCATTTGGATTTCAATACGACATTCCCCTCGAGAAAAGTTTTTTCGCCGTCCACATCGACGGTGATCTTCTCGCTGGTGCCGGTCAGCTTGTCGTTCTTCTGCGGGCGTTCAAAAATGATCGGCCCAGCGATGATGGCGATACCTGTCTCTTCGCTGTAATCCATTCTCGAGCCGGTGAGTTTGGTTTTGCCTTGTTCCACGAAAACCGTGCCAGGTTTCGGATCGGCTTTGACTTTCGGCAGGCACACGTCAGGGACTTCCTCGGCAGTCCCGTTGTACGCCTCGAGTGCGCCGTCACCGTTTTCCTGCTTGACGATCAAGACCACCGGCGCTTTGACGATGTTCTTGTCAATCGTGACGTGAACCAGGTATGGCAGTTCGTCTGAGATCACGGCTCGAGTTCGGCGGTCTTTGTCTTCGTCTTTGGGCGGGCAGGCGATGAACAATCCTTTTGTGTTTGGCCCGTATTTCACGGCCAGAATGGTTTTGTCTTTGCGTTGCAGAAAGTACGATGATGCGAATTCCTCAAACGGTTTTTCTGGATCAATCGCCTGTGCAGGTTGAGGCTGTGCAGGTTCGCTCGGTGTTGGTTGGGGCCCGGTGGGCTGGGTCGGCTGGGGATCTGTGGATTGCGATTGCACAAACGCCCCGCACAACAAACCCGCCCACACCAAACCCAGCATCAAACCAGAGCGACGAATCGCTGTGGTTCGCACCAGTCGCCGATTCGTCGCTCGAGCCTTCACGGTTGCACTTTACTTCACGCTCGGGCACTTGAACTTCTCGAGCGGCACGGCAAACGCAGAGCCAAGCTTGACTTGCGAGAGTTTCGTGTTGTTGACAATCGTCGTGCCACTGATCGTCGAACCATCTTTTTTGTTGACGTTCTTGGCTGGCTTGCCGCTGACGTAGGCGATTTCTTTTTCATCGTCGTAGTACAACGTGTCGCCGGTCGTGCTGTTGTTGCCAGAAATCAGCGTCACCGCTCCGACCGCATATAGCTGGTTCGTTTCGGTCAGCACTCGAGCCTCTTTGGCATTGATGGTCAGTTTGTTCTGGCCCTCTTTTTTGGGTTCACGAACCAAAGAGATTTTCTGCGTGTCGGTCAGGCAGGCGAGGTTCGCTTTTTCGTCAAACACGATTTTGTCGCTCGTGCCAGATTGCTTGCCGTTTTGAAGCTTGACGTTGCCTTCGCTGGTCGAAACGTCGGTGTCCACGTCAAAGGTGGCTTTCGCCGCCGAGATCAGCACGTCATCTTCGCCCTGTTTCTCGGGTTTTTGCACAGTGTCGGTCGGGCCAGCCAGCACACCCAAACCGGTGCTTTCCTTGTACTCGAGGCTGGGACCTTTGGCGGTCAGGCGACCACGGGTGACGACCACACCACCCTCAAATGTGGCGATGCGTTTGCCTTCGGATTCGCTCAGGGTTGAACCTTGCGGCGCACTCAGAACGGCTTTTTTGCCTTTGATCTTCAAGTTTTGCACGGTTGCCGTGAAGTCCTCCGTGAACTCGAGCGGGCCATTGCGAGGATTGCCTTCTGCTTGTCCGCCTTTGATGTTGATGACGCGACCGGTGCTTTGCGCCAGGGCGATACCAGTGATGGCTGCGAGAAAAAATCCGGTCAATGTTCGTGTGTTCATGGTTATCTCCTGGCTCGAGTGTCCCCGGTGTGCGTGAAACACCTCCTCGAGTTGGTTAAGTTTGGTTCACTTTGGCGCGTGCATGAAGCATTGTTCAATGGTTGAAGTGCAGTTAACATTCAGTTGACGAATCCCATGTTCCGGCGAATCTTAGCGCAAGGAACTTTTTTGTCGCCATCTCGAAACGTTGTATCAGGGTTGCTCATCTTTACTTTTTCAATTTCAAAATTGCTGGTGAAATCTGTTCCAGTTTGGGTGTAACCCTCCGATTGAATGTCAACATAGGGCGCACTGTAACCGGTGTTTTGGTCAATCGTGACAAACGCCGCCCCCGGTTGACCAAGCTTGAGCACGTAACATCCTTTGGGAATGTAAATCCGGGCTTCCTGCGTGCGCAGGTTGTCGTTCCCATCAATTGTGACCGTGGTCGAACGCAGGTACAGGTCCGGTTTTCCCTTGATGTAGCGAATC
>JANOWZ010000442.1:0-1894 GCA_031418155.1 Deinococcales bacterium | reverse complement strand
CAGAATCAAGCCCGCATTACGACCCGATATCGGGCCTCACAGGCACGCGCCGAACCGCTCGAGGAGTTCACCGAATGGATGACATCACCAACCTGCTTGCCCTGACCTTCGATGAGGCCCGCACCGTCGCGGCGATCTTTGAACGGTTTTTTCCCAACGATGCCAGCGGTCCCGGCGCTCGAGAAATCGGGGCGCACCAATACCTGGATCGTGCGCTGGCCGGAGCTTACGCAGATCAACTCAACGTCTACCGTGATGGGCTCGAGGCAGTGAATCGAATCTCGAACGAACGTCACGCACACGATTTTGCCGATTGCTCGGAAACGCAACAAGACGCGCTGCTCAGTGAAATGCAGGCGGGCACGCTCGAGAATTTCGTCCGCCCATCACAAACAGAATTTTTTGCCCTGCTGCTGCAACACCTGCGCGAAGGACTGTTCTCTGACCCCGCCTACGGCGGCAACCGCGACAAACTCGGTTGGAAATTCTTGCGCTTCCCCGGCACGCACCTCGAGAATTCCGCCGAGGAAAACCTCTCGCTCGAGCCGGTCACGAAGGGTGACAAAATCCTTTCGCTCGAGGACATCAAACCTCAACTGGCCGCCCGCAAGGACGCACCGATTCCCGGTTACGACCCGCAGGCGAGCGCTCGAGAACCCAGCGCGAACTCCGATATTGTGCTCTGCGGGTTCGGCGCGGTCGGCACGATGATCGCCTCGATCTTCACGCGGGCCGGTTTGAAAGTCGTGGCGCTCGAGGCTGGACCGTGGCGGCAACAGTCCGAATTTATACCCGACGAACTCGGCACGGGTTACTGGGCGCGGGCGGGCATGGGCGCGGTCAAGTTCAACAAAGAGATTCCGCGCTGGCGCAAAAACGACGGTGAGCCGACCACGGACGCGACCTTCTCGCTCGGCAAGATGGTCAACGCGGTTGGCGGTTCGATCATGCACTACGGCGCGTGGCTGCGGCGTTTTCACCCGCACCACTACCGGATGCACAGCCACATCCTCGAGAAGTACGGCAAGCACGCGCTGCCCGAAGGTTGCACCCTCGCCGATTGGCCGATCAGTTACGCCGAACTCGAACCGTATTACGAACGGCTGGAAAAGTTGGTCGGCGTGGCGGGCGACAGCGCGGGCAATCCGTTCGTGCCGCAACGCACGCCACTGCCGATGCCGCCGTTGCGACCGTACCAACTCGGCAACCTGTTCACAGACACGACTCGAGCGATGGGCCTGCACCCGTACCCGGTTCCGGTCGGTGCGAACAGCGTGCCTTACGATGGACGGCCCGCCGCCTCGTACATCACCTGGGCGAATGGCATGGGACCGATTGACCCGGCGCGATGGCATCCGACGCACAGGCTCGTGCCTGAAACGCTCGCCACGGGGAACTTGGATTTGCGCACCGGTTGCCGTGTGACCAAGGTTTTAACCAACCCGGAAGGCAGCGCGAACGGCGTGAGTTACCTGGACGCGAACGGTCTCGAGCGTGAGCAGAAGGCCCGTCACGTGATCCTCTCGAGTTACACCTGGGAGAATTTACGCTTGCTGTTTTTGTCCGGCGACAGCAAGCGTCCGAACGGTTTGGGCAACACGGGCGGACAACTCGGCAAGCACTTCATGTCAAAAATGATGACCGATGTTCGCGGCTATTTTCCAGAACGGAATTTCAACCTGCATACCGGCCCGTGCTACCAATGCGCGATTGTGGACGATTACCTCAGCGCAGATTTCAACGGGCTCGAGCATGGCTTTGTGGGTGGTGCGACCCTCAGCGCCGAGAACCAGGCCGCACCCATCGGCATGAGCACAGCAAAACTTCCAGACGACGTTCCCGCCTGGGGCAGCAAGTACAAAGCGCACCTCAAAGATTGGCAACGCTGGGGCAT
>JANOWZ010000441.1:0-3504 GCA_031418155.1 Deinococcales bacterium | reverse complement strand
AGTACAACGGAATGATGATCACCAAACTCCAGGTGATCAACGCGAGATATGAAAGCGTGGTCTTGATCGGTGAGCGTTGAGAAATCATGATACGCCTCGAGAAAAGTCAGGTGAAAGGTGAAAGCGCGAACAGCCCGCAAGCGGCCCAAGCCCGTGAGGTGCTGGTGTGGGGCCAAGACAGGTGCTGTCTTGTGAGCAAGAAAGATCAAAGTAAACCCAAGATCACCTCGAGCGTCTGGCCCTTACTTTATTCTTTAACCTTTCCTCTTTCATCTCGCTTTTCAGTTACACTCGAGCCGATGAAACGCCTGATTCTGCCCGTCCTCTTTCTGCTCGGAGTTTCGCTCGCTACCAGCCAGCGTCCAGAAGTTTCGCTCGAGGGTGCAACCGTTTACAACTACGAGATCGTCAAGATTTACCCGCACGATCCCAGCGCGTACACCGAAGGACTCGAGTACGAGAAGGGTGAGTTGTTCGAGGGCACAGGCGGCACAGGCAGCAGCGATGTGCGCCGCGTGAAACTCGAGACGGGCGAGGTTTTGCAAAAAGTTTTGATCCCAGCCGATCAGTTCGGTGAGGGCGTGACCGAGTTTGGTGGCAAGTTGTACCAACTGACTTGGCGAACCCGAATTGGTTACGTCTATGAGGCGAAAACGATGAAACTTGAGAGAACGTTTAAGTACAACACCGAAGGTTGGGGCATGACGCACGATGACAAACAATTGATTTATGGGGATGGCACGCCGAACATTTTTTTCATGGACCCAAAAAGTTTGAAGGTCACAAAAAGCATTTTTGTCACCGCACCGGACGGTTCGCCGGTCAACAACCTCAACGAACTTGAGTACATCAATGGCGAGATTTGGGCGAACGTCTGGTTGACCGATTTGATTGCGCGAATCAATCCGAAAACTGGGAAGATCTCGAGTTTTGTGAACCTGGCGAAATTGCCGACCGGGTTGTTGCGCCCAAACGGTGATGCGGTGGCGAACGGCATCGCCTATGACGCGACGGGCAGGCGGTTGTTTGTCACCGGCAAGCTCTGGTCGTTTTTGTACGAGATCAAACTGAAAAAATAACCTGAGCAAATGGTTTCAACTCAACCCTCTGGCTTGACAATGAGAGACTTCCTTGCTGGTTTGAAAGAATCTCGTCAGGCTCGAGGGTTTAGTCTGGAAACCAAGAGATTGCAGGCAGATGCTCGAGGTTGCGGGTAAGCCATTTGTTCAAGGATTCCTAGGCGAAGCTCACAATGTTCAAAGAATAAAACCTGATACAATCACACTCAAGTCAGGCATCATCGTCCTGACACCCAACACAAGCATTCAGGCACCCCATCAGGAGGCAACCATGGCCCGACCACGCAAACCCAAAACCATCACCGATCCAAACCTCGAGCCAGCCGAGGTCATCGAAGAAAAACCCATTCCTCTGCGCATGCCGGTCTGTCCGTTGCGCAGCGCCGTGATTTATCCGGGCATGGTCATGCCGGTCGACGCGGGTCGTCCAGTCAGCATTACGCCAATCAATGCCGCCTTCGAGGGTGACAAGTACATCCTGACCGTTGCGCAGCACAACAAAGATGTCGATGCGCCAAAAGCGGGCGACATGAACATGATCGGAACCGTGTGCAGCATTTTGCGCATGCGCAAGAACCCAGACGGCACGGTGCAAATGCTGATTCAAGCCACGCGCCGCGCTCGGGTGAAAAAGTTCCACATGGGCGATTACATCGAGGCCAGCATCGAACTGCTCGAGGATGAGCCGGGGGACCCGCGTGAAGTTCAGGCTTTAAAGCGCGAGCTGCAAACCAAGTTTGAGGCCGCGATCAAATCCGGCAAGTTTGTCAATCCCGAGAGCGTGCAATTCATCCAGAGTCTCGAGGACCCAGGTCAGATTGCGGACCGGATTGCGAACGATTTGGATTTCAAACTCGAAGACCGGCAGAAGGTGCTCGAGGCGGTCAATGTCGCCGAACGCATCAAGAAAGTCTTGGTCTTGTTGGACGGCGAACTCGAGTTGATCGACATGCAAAAACGCATTCAAATGCAAGTCAAAGAAGAAATTGACCGCAACCAACGCGAATACTTTTTGCGCGAACAGATGAAAGCCATTCAACGCGAGCTTCGCGGCGAGGATGACGATTCGGACGAAGTTGAAGTCTTCCGCAAGAAAATCGACGCGCTCGAGCTTGCGACAGAAGTGCGTTCCGAGATCGACCGCGAGATGTCGCGCATGGCGCGAATGCACCCGGACAGTGCTGAAGCCAGCGTGATCCGCACCTACCTGACTTGGATCACCGAGTTGCCATGGAATGCCCGCAGCGACGATCAACTCAAAATTGACGATGCCGAAAAAATTCTCGAGGAAGACCATTACGGCCTCGAGAAAGTCAAGGATCGTGTGCTCGAATTCTTGGCCGTGCGTCAGTTGCGCAAGCAGCGGGTGCTCAAGGGCGAACTCGAGGCGAACGCCGTTAACAAAGGACCGATTCTGGTCTTCGTCGGACCTCCGGGTGTGGGTAAAACCAGCATCGCCAAATCGATTGCGAAATCCTTGGGCCGCAAGTACGTGCGCATCTCCCTCGGTGGCGCTAGAGACGAGGCAGACATTCGCGGACACCGCCGCACGTACATCGGTGCGCTTCCGGGCCGCATCATTCAGGGCTTGAAAACCGCAGGCACGAAGAACCCAGTCTTCCTCTTGGACGAGATCGACAAGCTCGGCTCGAGCTACCAAGGCGATCCAAGTTCGGCACTGCTCGAGGTGCTCGATCCGGCACAAAATGGAACCTTCGTCGATCACTATCTCGGCGTGCCGTTTGACCTTTCGGAAGTGATGTTCATTGCAACCGCGAACTACCCGGAACAAATTCCCGCGCCCCTCATGGACCGCATGGAATTCATCGAATTCAGTTCGTACATCGAGGCTGAAAAACTCGAGATTGCCAAACGTTACGTGCTGCCACGCCAAGTCGAAGAGAACGGCCTCAAACCCAATCAGGTGCTCGTGACGGACTCGGCATTGAACAAAGTCATTCAGCATTACACCCGCGAGGCGGGCGTGCGCACCCTCGAGCGCGAAATTGGCACGCTCTTGCGCAAAGCGGCCCGCAAGGTGGCGACCAGCGAAATCAAACGGGTTCGCGTCACCGACAACGACCTCGAGAAATACTTGGGACCGCAACGCTACTCGATTGAACACGAAGGCAAAGAGGACATCGTGGGTGTCAGCACCGGCATGTTCTACACGCCGGTCGGTGGCGACATTCTGTTCGTCGAAACCACCGCCGTTCCCGGCAAGGGACTCGTGCTGACCGGACAGCTTGGCGACGTGATGAAAGAATCGGCTCGAGCCGCGCTGTCATACGCCAAGAAAAACGCCGCCCGCTTCCGCATTCCAATGACGAAAATTGACGACAGCGAAATTCACATTCACATTCCGGCAGGCGCAATTCCCAAAGAAGGCCCGAGCGCCGGACTCGCCCTGACCGTCAGCCTGATT
>JANOWZ010000440.1:0-22750 GCA_031418155.1 Deinococcales bacterium | reverse complement strand
GCATAGACCTTGGCCCGCAATTCCTCCTCGAGCCCAGGCTTACCCTTGATGTACTCGACCACTTTTTCCTTGCCCTGCCCGATGCGTTCGCCCAAATACGAGAACCATGAACCGGCCTTCTCAACAATGTCCAAACTGACCGCCAGGTTCACCAGATCGTTCATCTGGTCGATGCCCTTGCCGAAGTAAATCTGAATCTCGACCTCCTTGAATGGAGGTGCAACCTTGTTCTTGACCACCTTGACCTTGACGTTGTTGCCAACCGCGTCGTTACCGACCTTGATCGGCTGCCCAATTCGACGCACGTCCAAACGCACGCTGGCATAGAATTTCAACGCCTTACCGCCTGTGGTCGTTTCCGGGTTACCGTACATCACACCGATCTTCTCGCGGACCTGATTGATAAAAATCATCGTGCAGTTCGAGCGGGACAGGATCGCGGTCAGTTTGCGCAACGCCTGCGACATCAACCGCGCCTGCAATCCGGGCAGTGAATCGCCCATCTCGCCCTCGATCTCCGCCCGAGGCACGAGTGCCGCCACCGAATCGATCACGACGATATCGACCGCACCAGAACGGACCAGCAATTCGGAAATCTCGAGCGCCTGCTCACCGGTGTCGGGTTGCGAAACCAAGAGGTCTTCGATGTTGACCCCGAGAGCCTTGGCGTAGACCGGATCCAGTGCGTGTTCGGCATCAATGAAGGCGGCTGTTCCGCCCATCTTCTGGCTTTGTGCCACGATGTGCAACGCCAGCGTGGTTTTACCGCCGGCCTCCGGGCCGTAAATCTCAATCACGCGGCCCTGTGGAATGCCGCCAACGCCGAGCGCCAAATCCAGCGACAATGAACCGGTCGGAATGACGTGAACATCCAACCTCGAGTCGGCAGAGAGTTTCATGATCGAACCCTTACCGAATTGCTTTTCGATCTGGCTCATCGCCGAATCGAGGGCTTTTTTCTTCTGAGCGCTGTCGCCTCCAGTGACGATCTCGGTATCTGATTTGCTGGCTTTTTTGTCGGCGGCTTCTCTCATTCGTTTTCCTCCACTGGATTGCTGGCTGATTCTGATTGGACTGCGGGTATGAGCAAGAATTCTTCGAGGATTTGATAGGCGGGTCCAGCAGGGGTCAAGGTGCTTTTCACGAGGGCAAATTTGGTCACGGGAAACTCGAGGTCAAGCACGACCGGCGGTGGTCGTGGGCTTGAGCCTTTTTTGCGGGCAAGCGTGATGTGTGGTTTGAAGGCTTCGATTTCATCGTTTGGCTTGGCGAGTTCTGCCGCGAGGCTCGAGGCGAGCAGTTCAAAATGTTCACCTTCGGCTTTCACAAACCAAACTCGAGGGCTGCCCTCGTTGGGAAAAAACCCAGTGCCGCGCAACTTGGCCGTAAATCCTGGCACGGCTCGAGCGACCTTGCGGGCCGTGCTCCCAAGTTGATCGGCTGCACCTTTCTTCCAGGCACCAATAAAAAAGAGGGTCAAGTGAAATTGATCTGGATGAACTTTCTTCCACCATTTTCCAACCAGTTTTTTTTGTGCAATCTCGAGCGCCGGTCGGACATCGTTGGGCACAAACACCGCAAAGAACAATCGGGCGACTGGAGGTCCCTGCTGACCGCCACCTCGAGCCTGTCCACGGCGTTTCCCTCGAGCTTGGCTGGGCTTGGCTTGATTGGGTTTGGCGGCAGGTATTGGTTTACGATCCGTTGGTTGCGTCATGCTGATTTCCCCGATAACTCGATCTCGGAAGTTTTGGAAAGCGCCCGCCAGAGTTGCCCGAGCGCGGTCATGCAGACCCGTTCTTTGAAGGTGCGCCGGTCGCCCGCCGTGGTTGCCTCAAAACATTCGGCCTGACCATCGGGGCTGGCGATGGCGACGAAGACTTTACTCGAGGGATTGGCCGCACCAAAATTCTCTGAGATTTCGCCTGTGGTCGCCACGCCCCAACTTGAACCGAACTTTTCTCGAGCCATAAGCGCCATCTCAAGCGCCACCTCACGGCTGATCGCGCCGTGCTGCTCGAGGGTGCTGGCATTCACGCCCATGCGGACTTTGCTCTCGTTGGTGTACGCGACCGCGCCACCATAAACGTAACGGCTCGCGCCGGGAACGTTGGTCAATTCGTCAAGAATCAAGCCTCCGGTCAGGCTTTCCAGTGCCGCAACACTTTCACCTCGGGCCAACAGAAGCTCACCGATCACCCCCGGTAACGTTTGATCGTCCGTTCCAAAAATATGACCCTCGAGCGCAAACCGCACACTATTAACCGCAGCCTCGGCGGTGCGTTGCGCGGCCTCGAGCGAGTCTCCACTCGAGGCCACCCGGACGTGAACGCCGTCACGTCGGGCATAGGTCGCAACACTTGGGTTCGCGGATTTCGTCCATTTGGCAAGGCGTTCGGCGACGTGACTCTCACCAATGGCAAAGGTGCGAAACGTGATCGCGTATAAACTCGAGGTCGGTAGCGTTAAGCGCGGCAGGACTTGATCGCGCCACATCCGGGTCATTTCGCGGGGAGGACCCGGAAGCGCCGTGATGATTTTTCCAGCAAATTCACCCTGAGGGATTCGCACGAACCAGCCTGGGGCCGTGCCCACCGGATTCTCGAGCGCCTCACCGCTGGGTAGAACCCACGCCTGTTTGCTGTTGGATTCGGGAAAGGACCGGCCTCGAGATTCAAAAAAGGTCCGCAGTTTCTCGAGGTAGACCTGATCTACGACTGGGGTTTCACCGACGACCTCGGCGATGCTTTCACGGGTCAGGTCATCATCAGTTGGCCCCAAACCACCTCCGAGGATCACCAAATCCGACCTTGAAAGTCCGCGACGGATCGCCTCGACCACCCTGGGTTGATTGTCACCGACGGTCGATTTCCAGTAGATGTAAACGCCTCGGTTCTTGAGTTCTTGGGACAGGTAAGCCGCGTTTGTATCAACAATTTCTCCGAATAAAAGTTCGGTGCCAACGCTGATAAGTTCGGCGACTTGGACGGGATGAAGTATTGGGCGCGAAGGGATATTTTCTGTTTTCAACGTAACCACTCCTCGAGATCGTACCACATCGAAACACGTTTTGGGAAGAATGCCTCAAGCATTAAACTTCAAGCCCGCCAAAAACTCGAGCCTCGAGCAAAATCGGTCTTGCTTCTCCGGCCTCGAGCGTAGATACCCCTCGAACATTGAGCATAAATACCCCTCGAACATTGAGCGTAAATACGCTACGCTAATTACCCATGTCGCGCCAACCACACAACAGACCGCCCCTCCAACAAAACACTCGAGCCATCAAACTGCCCAAACAACCCGCAGCGCCCGAAATCGACGCAAAAACGGCGGCACGGATCGCCAAACTGCAACCATTGACCGTTACCGAAAAAATCTTCGTGCGTTCACGGCCCGAAAAAGTCTACTTCTCGAGCGTCACCCCGCTCGAGCGTTCACGCTGGGACAAAAGCCTGCAACGCATCCGCTTCGTCGCACCAAGCAAAGGCGAACCGATCCCCAGCAAAGTCGCCGAAAACGCCGTGATCGAAACGATCCTGCCGTTGCGACTCGGCGGGCTGTTCCACATGCAATACGTGATGCTGCGCCAACCGCAAGGATTTGCGCTGCAAGCCGTCAAAGGTAGCTTCGGCGTGCTCGGCGGAATGGCGGAATCGTGGCTGTTCGAGTCGTTCAAGGGGGGCACGCAAGTCACGCTGCAACGCACACTTGTTCCACGCTTCAAACCGCTTCGCGCTTACGTTGAACGCAACCACACCAAAGCGATGAAAACCGCGCTCGAGGCACTTAAAACCTTCGTCGAAGAGGCACAAAAATAAGGCTCGAGGCTTGTACCTCGAGCCCAAAATGCCTGATTTGACTTTCAGTCCTTCTTGCCGCCACCCAAGAGTCCACCGATCAGGTTGGTGACACCTTTGACGGCCTCGCCAGCCTTCTCAGCGACGTTCTCGGCCATGTCCTTGGCGGCCTCGAGCGCATCACCGGCAACATCCGCAACCTTCTCACCGATGTCACCCGCCATGTCCTGCGCCTTCTCGAGCGCCGGGGCAACCTGCTTGCCAAGGTGCTCAGCGGCATCCTGAGCGTGTCCAAGCACGTCACCGGCCATGTCTTTGGCCTTATCCAATGCGGGGCCAGCCATGTCCTTGGCCTTATCGAGGGCCGGTCCCGCCATGTCCTGTGCCTTGCCGAGCGCGTCACTGGCGCTGGCTTTGGCTTGATCTGCGAGTTGACTGGCCTGTTCTGCGGCTTTGTTGAGTTTATCGTCCACGGTTCACCTCAATACCATTCTACGCGGGATTGCGAAGATTGGTTCCGCACCCCGTTCAGTTTCGACCCAGACGGTTTCTCAGTAAGCGCCACGCCCAGCGACGACCGCACCGACCGTTCGGACCAGAATCACGATGTCCAACCAAACGCTCCAATTGCGGACGTATTGGTCGTCCAGTTCCGCCATGCCCTGTACGTCCGTCTCGGAACGACCACTGACCTGCCAGAGCCCACTGAGCCCCGGCAGCACCCGAGCACGAACGTCTTGGTACTCGAGTGCCATCGCTTGAAGGTGATAAGACGGCAGTGGACGCGGCCCAACAAGGCTCATCTGGCCGAGGAGAACATTCACGAGTTGCGGAATCTCATCCAAACTGGTGCGCCGCAATATCGCCCCAATCCCGGTGATGCGCGGATCGTGCGTAAGTTTGAACTTCGTCTCCCACTCGAGTTTCGCGGCCTCGTTCAACTCGAGGTATTTTTGCAATCGAGCTTCGGCATCGACGACCATCGTGCGGAATTTCATGACCCGAATCGGCTCGCCACGCAAGCCGACCCGTTCTTGTGTGTAAATCGGGGAGTGCCGGTCGGCCAAGAAGATCAGCAGGGCGCACAACCCAAAGACGGGAACCCAAAGCGGGGAGGCAAGCAAAATCACGACCAGATCAAACAGGCGTTTTAGCACCTGCGGCAACGGACGCATCAAGTTTCTAGAGATCTCGAGGGTTAGCGTGCCGTTCAAATCTCGAGCCTCAACCCACAAGGATTCGACACCAAAAAAATCGGGCACGATCAAGACTTTTTCGATGTTGGCGAGCGGCCCGCGCAGTAACTCGAGCAGTTGCGCACGTGGCAATTCTGGCATGGCGACGAACACGGCGGCATAGGGTGTGTTTTGCACACTGGCAATCGAACCAAGCACCGGCAGGCCCTCAACGCTTGAACCACGAAGTTGCGGGGCATCATCGTAAACAGCGACGGGGTTCATACCGTACCCGGCGGCACCACGAAGCGCACGAACAACCATCTCACCAGTGTCGCCCGCCCCCAACACGGCGACATCGACACCGTACCAACCGAGTTTAACCAGGATCAGCCGCACCAACCACCGCGCCATCGGGATCAAGACCCAGGCGATCAGCCCGCTGAGCAAAAGCGCGACCCGAGCCCAGAGCGGCCCAGTATCGGTGAAATAGAGCACGCCGGTCATCAGCAAAAAGGTCGCGGCGATATTCCTCGAGACGCGCCGCAGGTCCTCGACCGGCCCGAGCGCCCAGCCCGGATACAGGCCGCTCAGCCATCCGAGTAAGATGTACACCGGAATAATTGCGGTTGAAAGTTGCGGGATGGTCGCATCGACCAGAAAAAACGCCCGGACCTGAAACGACAACCACACACTCAGAACGACCGCAAAGACCTCGAAACCGATCAGGAACAGGGTATTGAGCACCGTTCTCGAGGTGGCGCGACCGACACGCATTCGGGTTGGCATTGGGGCGCGTTGCGGAATCGCCATGCCGCGCATTCTGGCATGAAGAGTGTGAATTCGGTAAGGGACGACAAACGGGAACGTCGAAGTCAATGACGGATCATTTTTGGTCTTTCGAGATGCCTCGAGCGCAATCACTGACCATCACACGCCAGCTTTGCGGAACCATTCGATGCTTCGCGCCAAACCGTCGCGCACACGGACCTGCGGTTCCCAGCCGAGCAGCGCCCGAGCCCGAGCGATGTCCGGTTTGCGTTGACGCGGATCGTCCTGCGGCAAGGGCAAGTGCATAATCGGCAGCGTCGATCCAACCAATTCCTGAACCAGCGTCGCCAACTCGAGCATCGTGAATTCCTCCGGATTGCCGAGGTTGACCGGTTCGGAAAACTCGAGGTTCATTAAGGCACGAATCCCGGCGATCAGGTCGCTGACGTACTGGAAGCTGCGGGTTTGCGCCCCGTCGCCGTAGATGGTCAGCGTCTCGCCGCGCAACGCCTGCTTAATGAAATTGGTCACGACCCGCCCATCCTCCGGGTCCATGCGCGGCCCGTAGGTGTTAAACACGCGAATGATGCGGCTCGAGACCCCATGATGCCGGTGGTACGCCATCGTGATCGCCTCAGCGTAACGTTTGGCCTCGTCGTAGACGCTGCGCGGACCGATTGGATTGACCAACCCCCAGTACGATTCTGGCTGTGGATGAACCTCCGGGTCGCCGTAACATTCACTGGTCGAGGCCAGAAAAAACTTCGCACCAGTTCGACGGCACAACTCGAGCAGGTGTCTCGAACCTTCAGCATTCACCCGCATCGTTTCAATCGGAATCGCCAAGTACTTGGGTGGCGAAGCGGGACTGGCGAAGTGCATCACCCAATCAAGACCATCAAGCATCGATTCAGAAAGCGGCAATGGTTCGCTGGCATCCGCCTCGAGTAGCGTGAAACGGGGATGTTCGCGCAGGTGCTCGAGATTCACGCGACGACCGGTGCAAAAATTATCCACACCAATCACGGTGGCCCCAGATTCGAGCAGGTTGTCGGTCAGGTGTGAACCAACGAAACCCGCCGCGCCGGTCAGAATCACTTTCATCGGCCCACGCCAATCACACGCGCACCGGCGGCCTCGAGACGAGATTGATCGAGGACGTTACGACCATCAAGTATCAGCGGGTTTCGCATCACCGCGATCACATCCTCCCAGGGAAGATCCAGATATAACGGCCATTCGGTCACTAGCACCAGCGCATCGGCATCCTGCGCGAGTATCAGCATGTCATCGACCGGAATCACGCCAAGGCCAGCGTGTTCATGTTTCAAACGGTCAAGCGCGACCGGATCGTGAACCCGAACCCGAGCGCCACGCTCGATCAAGCGACGCGCAATCTCGAGGGCTGGCGCGTCACGCAAATCGTCCGTGTTCGGTTTGAACGCCAATCCCATTAGGCCAATTGTGCGACCCTTCAAAATCTTCAATTCGGCCAGCAAACGCTCAATGATTCGGGCTCGAGCCTGGGCGTTGACCTCGCGTGCGGCGGCGACAATCGGCATCGAAAGTCCATACTCGTGCGCCGTGGCGATCAGGGCGGCGGTATCCTTACCGAAACACGAGCCGCCCCAACCGATGCCCGCCTGCAAGAAACGCTCACCGATTCGCGCATCCAAACCGATGCCTCGAGCCACGGTTTGCACGTTCGCGCCGACACGTTCGCCCAATTCGGCCATCTCATTGATGAAACTGATCTTCAAGGCCAGAAACGCATTCGCCGCGTATTTCACCAGTTCTGCCGAGGCGAGGTCCGCCCGCACGAACGGCACGGGTTTTTGATTCAGTGGACGCGGCAACCCGGATGGCGGCTCGAACGACTGCGCGACAATCGCGCCGTACAAGCCTTCGAGAATACCAATCGCCCGTTCGCTGTCCGAACCGACCACGATCCGATCCGGAAAAAAGCTGTCATGAAGCGCCGAACCTTCGCGCAAGAATTCCGGGTTCGAGGCAATCGCAAAATCGGCCGCAACTCCTCGAGCCTCGAGTGATTCCCGAACCAAAGATTCGACCCAATTGCCGCTGCCAATCGGTACGGTGGACTTGTTGACGATCACGGTGAAACCGTCGCCCAAATGCTCGCCGACGGATTGCGCCGCTGCCCGCACGAAACGCATATCCGAATTGCCATCAGCTAACGAGGGCGTACCGACAGCGATGAACACCACATCAGCCTGTGGAATCGCATCGGTGTAAACGGACGTGAAGCACAACTGCGCACGGCTCGAATTCAGCACCGATTCGAGGAAAGGTTCGTAAATTGGGATTCGCCCGAAACGCAACGCCTCGAGTTTCACCTCGTCGGTATCAACGCAGGTCACTTTATGCCCGAGGTGCGCGAGGGCCACACCGGTCGTCAAACCCACGTATCCCGTTCCGATCACCGCAACGTTCATGCAGGCTCCGAAAGGCTCTGGGTTGCAACAGGACCCGAACGATCTTGCTCAAACTCGGCATACTGCGCGTGAACAAACTCGAGCAATTCACGGTGAAAACGTTCCATCGAAAAACGTTCAGCATTGGTCCGAATCACACTCGGATCAAACTCCATCTGCTCGAACCGAGCCAACGCCTCGTGAATCCCCTCAACCGATTGATCCCGGAAGAACACGCCCGTTTTAGATTCGATGATCGTCTCGAGCGCACCGCCCTTGCCAAAAGCCACGACCGGCGTTCCGCACGCCTGAGCCTCGAGCGGCGCGATGCCAAAATCCTCCTCGGCGGCGAAGACGAAGGCGCGAGCACGTTGCAAGTGATCGCGCAAGACCTCATTGGGTTGATACCCAAGTAACGTCACGTTCGGACCGGCCTTCACCTTGATCTTCTCAAAATCCGTGCCGTCACCAATCACGATCAGCTTGCGATTCGGAGTTTTCGAGAACGCCTCGACGATCAGATCGATGCGTTTGTACGGAACCATCCGTGAGGCCGTCAGGTAGAAATCCTCACGCGGCGAACTCGAAAGTGGATACCCGGCCAGATCAACCGGTGGGTAAATCACGACCGAATCGCGCCGATACACCTTCCAAATGCGCCTCGAGATGAACTGTGAAATCCCAATAAAATGATCTACACCGTTCGCGGTCCGAGCATCCCAAAGACGCAAATAGTGCAAAACGCTTCGAGCAATCGTGCCCTTCAAACCCGATGTCAAGTTCGCCTCTTGCAAATACCGATGCTGCAAATCCCAAGCGTAACGGATCGGTGAATAGCAATAACAAATGTGCAACTGGTCTGGCCCCGTCAGCACACCCTTTGCGACAGCATGACTCGAGGACAACACCAAGTCATAAGCAGAAACATCGAACTGTTCGACCGCCAGTGGCATGAACGGCAGGTATTGCCGATAGCGCTTTCGAGCCTGCGGCATCTTCTGAATAAAAGAAGTCCGAACCGGACGATCACGCAAAAACCCACGCTGCGACGGCTCGAGGACATCAGCAACCGAAAAGAGATCTGCATCTGGGAAGGCAAGGAGAATCTGCTCGAGCACCCGTTCAGCCCCGGCATAGACTTCCATCCAATCGTGAACAATGGCAACACGCACGGATGAATCATACCCGGTTCGAGATTGAATCCTGAACCTCGAACATGGCACCTATCATCAAGGTCAACATCGTCATAAGACAACCTGGGAGAACAAGGAATCAAAGTGAGATCGCAAAACGAAGAGACTACTACCGGAATCGAGTAACGTCCGAAAACGCTGTACGAACACCAAAACCGATGCAAGTTTTAAGATTAGGTGAGCCTGGACCTAGCTTGCCTCAGGTGGCCTGCTTGCAACGACAGGTTCATTGATGGCCTCACGGACCAATGGAGTAATCAACGCCACCACCAAGCCAATGGCTGTCATCAACGCCACCAAAAATCCAATCTTTGGCGAATCGGGCGCAGTTGGCAACGATGCCGGACTCAAACGTTGCACCTGAAACACCTGACCAGCCAAACGCTCGAGCCGTTGCGGATCGTCAATCAACGAACTTAAGACTTTCACCGTGCCATCCAACTGCGCAAGCTGCCCACGCAATCCTGCCTCTCGCAACTCCAAACTCACCCGACTTGGGTCGTTGCTGCGTGCAACTGGCGCATTCACACGTTGATTCTCGAGGGCTGCCGCAATCACTGGATCACTGGAAAACCGAAATTGTTGCCGGACCAATCGCAACCCATCAACGTTAGCCTGGGCGATCTCACGGTCAAAACGCACACGAGCCAAACGAGCCTCAACGTTCGCCTTCAAAGAATCGACCACGCGCTCACGCATGAAATGTGTCGCAGACAGCAAGAGTTTCTCGACGTTCCCCTTAGCGAGTTCTGGTTTGCTCGCCGAATTCAAAATTTCAAGTGATCCATTTTTCTCATCGAATTTCAATTTTGCATCAAGCACCTGACCGCCTCCGGTTGTGACTTGATCTGCCTCGAGTCCAACCTGAAACGCTTGTACCAACGCTGGTACGCTCGGGAGATTCGAGAAAATCTGCTGCGTGTCAGACGAAAACTGATCCGATTGCACCGACTGTGAAGTCAGTTGCTCCGATTGCAGTTTCATACTCAGCACAGCTTTGCTGGCAAAGGTTTTGGGTAACAACAAACCGAGCAGCAAGCCAAGAACGGGAAAGACAAGCAGCAACGACCACAAAAGTACACGCTGACGCTTGTACACGAGATAGACATCACGCAAAGACATTTCTTCCACTGATTCGCTCCTAACCACCATGATCAACGACAACCAAAATCAGGTCCTCTAAGTTCTAGTTCCAGCAGCTAAACCTACATGGTTCACGCATCAGAAACCCAAATCAATTGAACAGTTTTCGTGCTTAAGTCACACAATCAAAAATGCGGGGCATTTTTGCCAAGACTGCGCTGCGCTCAAATCGTTCTGCTACGGAATCCACTTCAATTTAATCACGGGCCATTGCAGCACAACCGAATCATACCTGTTCAGGTGCTGAATCTCGGATCTCGAACAAGGCGTTCAAAGTCAGAATCAAAGGACAGAACACGCCCTGATACAACATTGTGTTATCGGTGATGTTCAAGAGGAGCAGCAACATCACGAGCGTCAATCCGCGCCAGCAAGCACGCCTCCATGCAACAAAAAGCAACCCCAGCGAAATCCAAACCGCCGCGATCAATCCTAAAAAACCGTATCGTGCCGCAAGCTCAAGCCAAAAGTTATGGGCATGCTGAATCGCATCATGCGGCACAGTCCCGACATGCTGCTCGAAGTATTTAGGGAATTTGCCCTGCCCAAGCCCGAACGGATGCTCAAGGACCGCCTGCCAAGCGATTTGCATGATGCGGGTTCTCGGGGTGGCGTTTCCATCGTTCAGGAATGAAAGACCATCGCGTCGAATACCGGGCGTGAGCACCAGTGTTAGGACCGCCACAACAACCATGATCGAAAGGAAAATCGGTCGGGCACGCTGCGACAGATTCTGAACTGCAAGCAGGGGAATGCCGACAACAACAACCAGCAATGCCGTTCGGCTGCCGGTCAAGGCAATGAGGGCCAAACCCATCATGGCCAGCAGAAAACTCAACCAGCCCCGTCTCGAGAGTGCAAGACCACACAAAAGCAGCGCAGCTACTGAATGCCCAAGCAAATTTGGCTGGATAAACCACAAGGAAACGCGACTCACAGACGGCACAGGCTCGAGTGAATCACCCGAGCCCAGCGCACGCACCCGGCGCACCTCGAGCACAACAGAACCCACCCACAACACGGCATCAAGCGTAGAATCAGCCTCAGTTGGTGAAACCTTCAATCCGAGTTTCAACGGCTGCCAGACTTCGGTCGGATTGAGCCAAAGGCGACTGCTTTTTCCTGAGGAACCAATGTTCAGCCACAGGCTCGAGAGCGCAGTCCAGATCGGACCAACCCGCTCCTCGAGCCGCACGCGCCGCACGTCATAACTCAGGCCATCAAAGTCGTTTAACACAACGCGAATTCGGTTTGGTGATTGCGAACTTTGCGGCGGCACCCACTTCAAATGAACGGGTTTCCAACTTGAATCAAGCGCGACCGCTTGGCACTTTGCCGCGTACCTCCCACCGTCCTCCTGCAACCAGACACCACGACAACCCGAGACAGGAATTGAAATGTCAGAACGCATCTCGAGCGAAACCCGAAACGATCTTCCGCTCAAAGCGCCACCCGTATCGAACGACCAGGCAAGAAATGGATCGGCACCAAGCGGAGTTTGAACCCGAGTGAACGATTCCCCCGCCTCGTGCAACGTCTCGAGACGGTAGTTGCCCTCGGACGCCCCCCATTGATCCGGCACCGGTTGAGAGGCACGCACCTCAAGCCCAACCTCCAGGTCTTGCACCCCTTTTGGCACCTTCCAAGCACGGCGCACGAAATCTCCTCGCGGCAAGCCCCGAAAATGCCATTCGTCCCAGGCGAGCAAGTTTGGATGCGAAACGACCCGAGGATCAGGATGATACCAACTGCTCGAATTGATGCGCAGTTCGACTGCGGCAGCAATCAGCATCATCAACAGCACCGCCGCGAAGACGATGGGCAGCAAACCCGCATGAACCAGCCGACTTGAAACTCGAGTATGAACACAGACAAGCCACAGGTAAAGACCAGCAACCAAGGTTGACCCAAAACCTGCGATATCCAGACGTACCGTCTCTGCCCCGAGGGTCGATACAAGGGGAATAACCCAAACCAGGCTCCAGGTACGAACATCGGTCGTGACGCGCCGAAACAGATTCGGCAGCGCAAGGGCAATCAGGCCAAACGGCGCAAAGACACCCAACAAGAAAACTTGCACCGACTCAAGCAAAAAGGCACGATTCATCAGTGGATTACCTGCCCCAGCGCAGAACGGATTTTTCCTCGAGACAACCCGAAGAGTGGTAATTGACCACAAGACAAATCACACACTCGAAGAATCAAATTATCAAGACAACTCATCACAGCAATTTTCCTCAACCAAGCATACCGTTACACTTCGGGGAAAGACCCGTTAAATACAAGAGGTACAATACAAGTGATGAAAAAAGCATTGATTACCGGAATCACAGGACAAGACGGCGCATACCTCACCAAGTTGCTGATCGAAAAAGGCTACGAGGTTCACGGCGCGTACCGACGAAGCGCAAGCGTCAACCTCTGGCGGCTTCATGAACTCGGGCTGGCAGAACGGGTCCACATGCAAGCGTTCGACCTGCTCGAGTACAGCAACATTCAACGCACCCTCGAGAAAGTTCAACCGGACGAGGTCTACAACCTGGCAGCACAAAGCTTCGTGGCGCTCTCGTTTGAGCAACCACTTTACACTGGAGATGTCGATGCCTTGGGCGTGACCCGAATGCTCGAGGCGATCCGCACCGTCAACCCCAAAATTCGCTTCTACCAGGCAAGCACCTCGGAAATGTTCGGCAAAGTTCAGGCCATCCCACAAACTGAATCCACACCGTTTTACCCACGCAGCCCCTATGGAGTCGCCAAACTTTACGCACATTGGATCACCGTCAATTACCGCGAATCCTACGGCCTGCACGCTTCGAGCGGGATTTTGTTCAACCATGAAAGCCCATTTCGTGGCATCGAATTTGTGACCCGCAAAATCACCAGCACCCTCGCCAAAATCAAATGCGGACAGGCCAGCGTGCTCGAGTTGGGCAACCTGGATGCCAAACGCGACTGGGGATTCGCCAAAGATTACGTCGAAGGCATGTGGCGCATGGTTCAGGCCCAAACGCCAGACGATTACGTGCTCGCCACCGGAGAAACCCACAGCGTGCGCGACTTCGTCAACTGGGCGGCAGGGGCGATGGGGCTCGAGGTGAACTGGCAAGGTAAGGGCGAAAACGAACAGGGACTTGATGCCACAGGCAAGGTCATGGTGCGCATCAACCCGGAATTCTACCGTCCCGCCGAGGTCGAACTGCTGGTCGGCAGCCCCGAAAAAGCAAAACAAAAACTAGGTTGGGAACCAACCGTTCACATCTCAGAATTGGTTTCGATGATGGCCGAAACTGACCTGGACCGCGTTCAAAATGGACGATTGCGCGGCTAAACCTCGAGTGCGGATCGCACCAACGCCGCCGTGCGATCCCAAGTAAACATCTTCGCTCTCGCCGGACCAGCCAAGGCCAGCTTTTGTCGCAACTCGGAATCCTCCACAACCTGACGCAACCCACCAGCAAAAACCTCAAGGTCTTGCGGATCAATCAACACACCGGCATCCCCAACCACCTCAGGGATGCTGGTTCGATTTGAAGCAAGCACCGGAACACCACACGCCATCGCCTCGAGCGGGGGCAAACCAAAGCCTTCATATAAAGACGGGAACACGAACGCAGTCGCACCCCGATAAAAGCTTGGCAGCACATCATCAGGAATCAAACCCTGAAAAACGACACGGCCCTCGAGACCCAATTCGGAAACTCGAGCCGCCCAAAAATCAGGCTTGCGATTGACGATCAGTTTGATGTCTCGAGCCAAGCCAGAACGGGCAAACGCCTCGAGTAAACCAGAAAAATTCTTGTGCGACTTGTCATTGACCACCGTAAACAAGTAAGGATATCCAGGATTGTAAACCTGGCCCAACGGTGAGAAAGTCTGATCCACTCCGCACCAAACCACCTTGACACGATCCGCCGATAATCCCGACCACTCGAGGATTTGCTTCCTGGAGAACTCAGAGTCGGTCAGCACCGCACGGGCCCGATGCGCCGCCGGACGCACGACAAACTGATAATACACACGTTTAAACCTGCCCGATTCGCCAGTCACGTGCAAGTGAATCAAATCATGGATTGTAAACACGAACGGACACGGACTCGAGATGGGTGGGTTGAATCCTGGTGAAAAAAACAAGTCGGGACGCTCGAGCCAAAGACGGGCACTCAATTCGATTGGATCTAAGGGATGCAATGTGGGCAGGGTTAGGGCCATCGCTCGAGGCTTGGGAAGCCGAGCAAAGACTTCCTTCGCGTACCGACCAATGCCGTGCGGTCCAAGCCAACGGGCATCAACGGCGAGGTTCATGTGACCATCTCCGGTTTGCCTCTAAACCTGTTGAACGCAAACGCCACCAAAAACCAATACGTCGCCTGTGTTGGTACGTAAATGAACGCACCATCGGCACCCATTGCCAAAAGATACGCAAAAAGACCCATCTGTACCAAGCGTCCCTCGAAGTTAACAGGTGGAATCAAAGCGGGCCACGCCCAAGTTAGAAAAAACAAGCCGAGACCAACAACACCAAAATTGGTCAACATGCTCGCATACACAATTTCGACCGTACCTGAAAAAGGCTGACTGGGCCAAACCGACCATGTTATATCTAGTTGACTGCGACGCGCACCAAGATTTGCATCAAAGATGAAGCCGAGTGGATCTCTTACAAAAAGACCTGCCGCACCAAAAACCAGAAATAGCATCACAACTAAAACAAAAAAAACGCTGAGAATCTGCTCAATTCGACGAGAAACAAAGATACGTAAAAAAACTTCGTTAAATACCATCAAGATCCAAACGGTTCTCGAGAGCGTTAATAAAAGCGTAAACCGAACCAGTATACCCAGCCACGGTATCAGTTTAAGCCTCTTGATCTCCCCTCTAAATTGAATTACTCCATAAAGCGCGAGGTTGCTCCATATTAAAAGGTTGATACCTAAAATATTTCCATTATTATATGTTGAAATTAATTTTATCACACCGCCGCGATCAATATATTTTGTAGAAATATCAAAATCTTTTCCCGTAAACGTTAAAAATGGAATTCCAATCATGTTTTTAAACACGTTTAAACCCAAAAAGTTAACGATTCCAAAAAAGCAAACAAGTCCCAACGCCCAAAGCATCAAACGGTAAATTGCGACTCTCGGTGCTCTACGAAGCAGGTATCCAGAAGACAACAATGCTAGAGGTGGAACTATTGCCAGACTGGTCAGATGGCCAAACAACATACTTAGATCAACAGTTGAACCCTGAATAAAAATCGTTATTAATTGAAAGGCTGCATTGCTAACCAAAAAAAGCAAGGCTACAAGTTCAAGCTTGATCAATTTATATGAACCAAGTAAAATCTTAAGAAAAACAGTGAATGAACCTAAACCGAGTAAAAGGTAACCAAAGTTTACCGGCACCAGACCTAAATATAAGCCTGCTTTGGGAATAACAAGGTTAGTCCACAACGCGAAAAAATTTAAGAGCAATGCAGGTCGGTGTAGGAACACCAAAGAAAATCTAATGTTCGAGGATCGCAGCGGTACGGCAGACATACCTTTAGAGTTTACCGGAAATCAGACGGTGGAACCATCATCTCGAGGGACGAGCACCAACCTTCGCGCGTTCCCTTCAAAACAGCCCGAATCCTGGCCCAATCACCACGCATCGCACGTACCAGTACGCGTTTTACAAGACTGAGCCCGACAGAGATGAGTGGAAACCTTGAATATCGACGAATTAGCCTCGCATTGGAAAAGTTAAATGATTCGTCACGCCTGACGAGGTTCTTTCCAGTGCTCGCGGATTCCTTATGAAATACAACAGCAGAATCCGCGACCTTTAACTTAAATCCGGCTCGTTGGATTCGAAAACTCAAATCAACGTCCTCCCAGTACATGAAGAACCCCTCGTCAAATCCTCCGACCGCATTGAATGCTTCTCGAGAGATTAGTATGCTTGCGGCAGACAAGTAGTGCAACTTGCCTGGTAAAACCGGCCCCAGATGATGCTTGCTCGATCCGAGGAAGAGATTCACCTCACCTCCGCCCCAAGCCTGAACGCGATCAGGCTGGTCCATATACCGCAAAACACAACCCACGGCACCAATACTTGAATCCGTTAGTGCCATTTCAAGCATGGCTTGTAAAGTGTTTGGTTCGACACGAGTATCATTGTTCAAAAGCCATACAAAAGCTGCTCCAGACTCAAAGGCAAGTCGAATTCCAACATTGTTTCCGGCACCAAATCCAGCATTGGCTCGGTTTGCAAAAATAATAGTTGAGGCATTGGCTATTCGCAGTCGCTCAAGAGAATCGTCCGTAGAAGCGTTATCAACCACTATCACTTGATGAGGATGATTTGAAATATGTTTAAGGCTTTCCAAGCAATCAAGTGTGTCCTGCCAACCATTCCAGTTTAAGATAACAATGGCCACGTAAGGAGTTCGATTTTCTTTAATCTTAGAAACCATAAATCTCAGTTCTAAACAAACATATATACATTAGGTCATTCTCACAGAAATCAAATTGCCCTTTAAAATCCGTACATTGTGGGTTTAGGTGTTTACAAATTTGCGAACCGGACTTTTGACTTATAACTGAACTTACGCAGGCTGAACAATCAAACTCGAATGAACCAACCGCAACCGATTTAACTCCTCTTGAGCAGCCTGAACCGCCTTCAAACGCAATTTCGCTTTCAACGCAAAGTGATTCAGCCCTGTTTTGAGCTTCAAACACTCCAATTTCAGCACGCCCACGAACGAACAGAACACGTGATTCACCCGCGCTGCCACCAAACTCGCTGGACTCGAACCCAACCCCGTGTTTTGCTTCTTGGCCCCACAGCAGCACCTGACGGGCTTGGGCCGCTTCCCACTTTTATGCTGTTCTTCCACTGGCCATCGTTTCTGATAACCCAATCGAACCTCTTCACCGCTTAAGCCTGTCTCACTCGCACAAAGGAACAACACACCCTGATGACCGTCCTCGTTTCTGAAGCGCGAACAGCCCGCCAGGTGCTGTCTTGTGAGCAAGAAGACCAGTTTCACAACACTGACATCGAATGGCACGCCCTCAAGACGTGCCAAGTAGGGTTTGCCTTCCACCAGTTCCAGCGATTCCACTGCTTGCAAGGTGCTTCCTGCCGTCTCGAGCAGCTTGACCTTCCGATTTCCCTTCAAAGGCGTGATGAATTCCTTACCCAAATCCAATTTCACCAGGCGCATGTTGTCCGCACTGCCGTACCAAATATCGAACAGCACGGTTTTGAACGGCACTTCGTTCTGCACAGCAAAACGCAAGATGTCCTCAAGAATCTCGTGTTTGGTTTGGGTTTGTTGCCGGAACGGTTTGCCTTGCAAGTCCACTTTGTACTCGAGTTTCTTGACCATCACGAAATCCAACGGGACTCGAGCGGTAGGGGCAACGTAGGTCACATCAACGATGTTCATGCCTTTGACGCTTCGGCCTTTGGTGTGATCGAAGTAGTAGCCAATCACGCCAGATTCTTCGCTGTGGGGCTTCTCCACGATCAGGTCATCGACACTCAGGCTGGCATTTTCATCTTGAATTTCTCGGATGATTGGTTTCACCTGCATCCAGTAGTCTTTGCTGGTCAATTCACGATCTGCGAGGGCTCTGGTGATGCTGTCATGGCTGAGTTCACCGTTGAGGACGTTCGAGAGGCTGGTGGCGGTGGCCTGACCGAAGTTGGTGATCAGGTAGTCGCTGTAAATGTCGATCATCTCTCGGTCCATGTTGGTGGCCTCGGTGTTCGTGCAGGTAATGTCAAGCAATTTAGGATTTACTGGGCTTCAGATGAGGTTCTGAAACTCGCTGCGTAAGTTCAGTTATAACGGAAACTATGAAGATAAAGCAGAGAATTCATATTATTTACTCCGAGATCTTCAGGGCAACAGAACCCCGGGGATGGTTAGATTTTGATGAGAGCGATTGTTTAGCGTTCAGTACGTAAATCGAATTTGAACAATTCTTCATTACGAGAAAATTTCTGTCGGGCTGAAGAAATAGAAGTTAATAACCAGGGTGCGATTTATACTTCTTCACAAGTTGATCAATTCCCCGCCTCAGATCAATCTCGGGCTTCCAACCTAGAACTTTCTCGGCTTTGGCGATACTTAAAACATTAATTGGAACATCAAACGGGCGGCCTTGTTGAAATCGAATCCTCGCCTTTTGACCAGTAGCTCGTTCTAGCTCCACCAAAACGTCCCGCAAGCTGGTTCCTACACCACTACCAATGTTGACTACCTGAGCACCAATCCCCAAATTCAGGGCTAGAAGGGCGGCACGAGTGACATCCTCGACATGAATATAGTCGCGCACAACCGACCCATCACCCCAAATTTCTAATTCTAGATCATGCAAAATTGCGTTCAATGAAACGCCAATAAAGCCTTGCAGACTGACGCTACGCTGGCCAGGACCATACGGGTTTGCAATTCTCAGACTAATGACCTCGAGCCCATACAGGTGATGGTATAGGCCCAAATACTTTTCTATCGCCAGTTTCTGGATGCCATAAGAGGTGATGGGTTCACAAGGTTGGTCTTCTACGATTGGAATCGAGTTTGGAAAACCGTAGACAGTACCACCAGATGAAAAAAAGACCACCTTTCGGACATCCATTCGACGACACAACTCCAGTAACACAGCACTTGAACTGATATTTAAGACTACTTCACGTTCAGCATCACTGTTCGGGCGGGCTGGAAGCGTCGAACTAACCAAGTGAAAAACGGCGGTAACTCCTTCCAAGGAACGTTCAACCGTTAGCGTTTCGTTAAAATTTCCGACTAGCCACTCTATTCGTGCCCCCAAATTTGCGGCCCATTCGACCGAAGTTTGAGCACGTCGGGACAGTACCCTGACTGGGTACTCCTGCTCGAGCAAACTAGCCACTAGATTCTGCCCTAAAAAACCACTACCGCCCAGGACTAGACACATTCGTTTAGACATTTGGGACTCCAAGGTCGGTCACAAATAACTGCATCAACCGTTGTGCCTCTATTTCCCAACTGGTGGAATGCGCAAATTCCAAGCCAGTCTGCCGCAATTGCCTCCGCCGTTCATGATTGTTCAGCAATTCAATAAGCCCATTGGCGAGCGAATGCGGCTCTGGATCACAAAGAACGCTGTTGGTCTCATTTAACATCCATTCCACATTCGGTCCGTTGTTTGAAACTACAGGGCAACCGCTTGCCATTAGCTCAAGCGGCAGCAAAGACAGATTTGTGTGCGAAAGTACTAGGGCCGCATCACAACTGCCATACATCTCGGAAAGTTGATCCAAACGAAGCACCCCAGCATACTCGGGTGTAAACGGCAAGTTCCAATCTTGTCGTGCCATGCCTGCAAACACAAACTGCGTTGAGGGCAGTGCCGATGCCACCAATGAAAGCGCCAAGATGCCCAACTCAAGTCCGCGTCGTTCAGTTCCCGGTCGCGCATAAAAAAATATACGTAGTCGAGCGCTTTCAGCACTCCTCTCAGGTCTTGCAGCGTACAGGCTCCTGTCATAAGAGAAACCGAACGAATGACACTGCATCCCGTAATCTTGCTTAAGATTTTCGGCCAACCAGTTCCCGGCAGCTAAACCCATAAATCCGAAACGGTAGGTTGCTCGGGCAAATTCTGAGTAGGCACCAGCCGCAAAGAATAAATCCTCTCGGTCTTGGACCATATAGTATTTGCGTCGGACGTTTGGAATACTGCGCGCCCAATACGCGGTTTCCCATGAAGTTGCGATCAGAACATCCGCATCACGAACCTTGGGCAATGTGCTTAGGATCTCGAACGGAGTGGAAATTGGGAAGTACATGCGTCTAGCTGCCGCAAGTATCAGTTCTGGGTTTCCACCAACGCCTCCAACGATATAAATGCGTTGATCCACACCAAACGACTCGAACAGCAAGACAAACCGAAAAATATTAATATGCCCACCCGAAGCGCGACCGAAATCAGGTATAAACCAGTTGATGGTGATTGGGTAACTGCGTTTTGTATCGAGGCACGCTTTCGATACGGGAAACATCAAAAAATTAAGCTCAAGCAACCAATCTGGATTTTTTGGTCCTTGAAGGCCAGAATAGAGGGCTAAGATTTCACGGATTCCATCACGAAAACCATGTTTTTTGAAGATTAACCACGCCTTTTCCGCCCTACGCAACATAAGAGACTTCCTTTGATGTGACGTTTTTCAATATCTTCTGAAGCTCTTGACCAAGAAAAAACAACATTAGGCCGAGTGTTTCAAGACCAAGGATAAAAATACTGAGCAAAAACGGAACATGTATAAAGACTAAAATCAACGCTGTCACAACACAGATGACCGTAATTACGGCTGGTATGGCGAGCGCCTTAAACCATGAAAATCCGGTTGTTTTGCTAACCTGATGAAGGACCAAAACATTGCTCAAGTTGACAGACAAATTCACCCAGCCCCAGCTTGCCCAACCGAATCTCGGAATGATAACGACACCAATCAGCCATGTCAAAACGACCCAAGTTAATGTTACGAAAAACACGAACTTTGTTTTCCCTAATGCATTCAGAGCGCCAATACCAACAATGGTTGGTGCTAAAAGAAATGTAATAATGATAAATGGGGCAAACAAAACGACGGCAGGCAACCACTTATTTCCAAAAACGCTTGTGACGATCTCGAGACGAAAAATGTAAAGAATTATACTTGTTGAATAGACGAAGCTGCACAATATCTTTATAATCAAAGTCAACATTTTATTGAACGCACCAATATCCTCATTAAGTTTCGCAAGCATAGGCATGAACAATCGATTAAACAATATAACAAAAATTAAAGGATAATTTGCCACAGTGGTGGCCCAATTAATGTAACCCACCGAAACTGGCCCGCTTAATATCCCTACCAAAAGCGGGTTCACGAGGTCTTTGAGCAGATTCAGAATACTTGATGCCTGGTAGGGGATGCCGTAACTCAGGTGTTGTTTAATGCGTTGTAGATCCCATTTCCAACCTATTTCCCAGCGGTATGTCAGATTGGCAAGCAGAGCGCCGGTCAGTGAACGAAGCAAAATCGCAATGCCAAAACTCAGTTCCCGGAGTCCATAAAAAGCAAGCATCACTGCTGATACATTGAAAATCAGAGCCTGACCGACCTCAATTCTTGCTAGCCGATCAAAGGCTAGATTTCGTTCCATGTGAATGGTCGGAATCGTTTGGAATGAGGTCACAAAGAACGCCACGGCTATGGTCCGAAAGATCCAGATATCATCCTCTGGCAACTTATAAACACCGACCACACCGGGTGCAATTGACCAGAACGCCAGACAGCTCATTATTACAAGTAACTGTTGAACTGTAAACACTGCCTGGTAATCTGGTGTAGTTGGTGACTCGGACTGCCGGATTAGACTCGCACCGAGGCCAGCATCGCCAAATGTCGTTAAGAACGCTAATATGAAGAGGCAGATGGCGTATAGACCAAATTCGGCAGGTGAAAGTAGTCGTGCCAGCAAGATCCCACCTGCAATATTGAAGCCCTGCACAAAAAGCTGCCGCAACCCAAGCGCCAATGCAGCCCTAGATGCCTTGCGGGCTACCTCACCCGTATCCCATCCAGTCTTTGACTTCATGCAGACCCAACCATGTTGCTGCAAACCTCGAAACTTTTTTGTTCCGGATCACACATGTTCAATGCACCGTAACCAAAGTAGCAAGCATGCGCAAAAATTTGAAGAACATAAAATCGTGCCTACCTTGACACAGCATTGCCCGTTGTAGTGGTTCACCAAAACCCTGTCTATCAACCTCACCATCTTGAGTCCTCCCGTACTTCATCCACGGTTCTCGAGCCATAAATCCGCCCCAAAAAAATCCCAAGCCAATCGCCCCTCATTCGGGTCCACCAGATTAAATTGCTGATCCATCGCATAAAGTAAAGTCCCACCCTCGAGCCCCGCCTTGTACCCGTGCGCCACCCCGGACGGGATGTAAAGCTGCATCGGTTGTTCGCCACTCAAAATTACTTTGCGTTTGACACCCTGCGTGCTCGAGCCTTTGCGCAGATCAACCAGCCAGATCATCAGTTGGCCTTGGATGACCGTCCAAATTTCGTTCTGCTCGAGTTTGGTGTGGATGTGAAAGGCGTTGATGCGGTTGGGTTCGGCGCTTGAAACGCTGAGTTGCTTCACCTCGAGTGCGCTGGGGGTGTTTTGCACGCTTCCATTGCCGAGCCTGGCATAT
>JANOWZ010000439.1:0-5762 GCA_031418155.1 Deinococcales bacterium | reverse complement strand
CATCAAATGGCCCTCCCAATTCGCCGAGGCCACACAACTCGTCCCACTGCTCGAGTCTGCCGTGAACGACATCATCTTCGTGGCACTCGCCGTGTTCTTCCTGGCCGGTTGGGAGGCCCGCGTCAAACGCTCTCGAGCCTTGAAAGCCGTGCATCGCCTTCGCAGCCTCGCGCATGTGGTGGACATGCACCAACTGACCAAAGACCCCGAACACCTGTTGCGAAGTGTGCCGAGCACGCCCTCATCGCCGGAACGCAGCATGACCCGCTTCGAGTTGGTGCGTTACCTCGATTACTGTTCGGAGTTGTTGTCACTGACCAGCAAACTCGCGGCCTTGTACGTGCAGCATTTGCCGGACCCGCAAGTGCAAGCCTCGGTCAACGAAGTCGTGAACCTGACGACCGGACTCTCGAGCAAGATCTGGCAGAAGATCGTGATTTTGGACACCGCCGCTGTGGGTCAACCTCGGGCCTGAAGAACCGGTTTGGCTCGAGGTGGCAAAGAAAATCCCCAATCCATTTGTCAGGATTGGGGATCGCTTGGTTGTTCTGTGCTCAGTAGACGCGGAAGGTGGCGCTTTTCCCGGCGAACAGCTTGTTCCCCGCCAAATCCTTCGCATCACGGCTGATCTTCCAGGAAACCAGGCTGCCCGATGGGTAGATCGTGTTTGGGTAGAACCAGAAGTATTCGTGCGTGCCGTACAAAACCCAGTAGAACGTGCCTTTGGCGTTGTACGAAGAACCGCTTGGTGGGGTCACAACCACTTTGAACGCCTTCTTGACCGAATCGTGCTTCATCTTCTCTGAGAACTCGAGGTACGGTGAGGCGTAGTTGTATCCCGTGGTGTTGCCATTGCTTGGGTAGAAGTTGAACAGGACCGGAGCGACCTTGTCGCCACCTTGCGCTTGCAATCCGGGTTCGCTCGAGTCTGGGGCTTTGAGTTCTGCGAGGTCTTCGGCACTGGCTGGCGTGTCGGCACTGGCATCGGAGATCACGTCGGTGGCGGCAGTGATGTTTGGTGTCATTGCTTGATCGGTGTTCTGGTCAACGCTGGGTTGTGAGCAGGCTCCGAAGATCAGGGCGAGGGCGGCGAACGCGGTGATGGTCAGGCTGTTGCGGATGACTTTGTTCATGGTGTGTGCTCCTTTGGTCTCGAGGGCTGCGGGTTGGCTCGCTGCGGTTTGGGTTTCAAAGTTCTTCATGGTCGTTCTCCTTTTCGCTGAGTGGCTTGTGGTTTGGCTTCTGAATCTCGAGCATGTTCGTTTTGTTTCATTTGGCCTCCGCTGTGTCCCGTTCGCTTTCTTGAGATCAGTTTGCGCTGGGACCGTACCTTGATCGTGAAATCGATTTGATCGTCTCAAACAACGTTTTCACGCCTTTCGTGCCTTCTGTGCGTTGGCTCGAGCCCTCTCGAACACTTCTTGCCGCTAAAATGGGCACAGGGTTCAGCCAAAGGTGATGCGATGCTCGAGTGGGACGGTTTCAATCCATGACCAACCGGCGTTCGAGCGGGTCCAAACCTGTTGGGTCTAAAACTGTTGGTCCATTGCTCGAGTTGGCGCTGCTCGGTTCGCCCGAGTTGCGGTTCCGTGGACAACCGCTGGGCCTGCCGACCCGCAAAGCCGTCGCCTTGCTCGTCTATCTGGCCTGCGAACCAGGGATGCATCTTCGAGAGAAGCTGGCCTCGCTGCTCTGGCCGGACAACGACGAAACGGGCGGACGCACGGCATTGCGCAAAGCGCTCGGCTTCCTGACCGCCGAGTTCGAGGTGCGCGGCAAGATGTTGTTCTTGAACGTCAACCGTGACGCGCTCGGTTTCAAGTTGGACCCGAGCGTCGCGCATCATTTGCAAGACCTCGAGCTTGCCGCCAAACACGCCAGAAACCCGGATGATGGTGATCTCGAGGTGTTGCGAATCAGATTCGAGCAAGCCTGTGACCGTGTGCGCGGCGAGTTCATGGCCGGGTTTTCGCTGCCCGATGCGTTTGAGTTTGACGATTGGCTCGAGGTGCGCCGTGAATCGGTGCGCCGTGATTTTGATGCGGTCCTTCAGCGGCTCTCACGGGTACAGGCCACGGCGGGTCATGTGCCGCTCGCGCTCGCCACGGCACGCAAACGCTTGGACCTCGACAACCTCAACGAGGCCGCGCACCGCGCCGTGATCGAATTGCACCTCGAATCTGATGACCGATCCGCTGCGCTCGAGGCGTACAAGGCGTGTCAGACCGTGCTCGAGCGAGAATTGGGCATTGCACCCGCCGCGCTCACGCAGGCGCTCGCCGAACGAGCCCGTGCCGGTGTGCCGGAAGTCTCGAGCCGGGTTGCTGAGCCCGTGGTGGTTGCGCCGAAACTTCGCGCCGCAGCATCCACGCAACATGCGCCATTTGTGGGACGCGAACGCGAATGGCAATTGCTCGAGGATGCCTGGAACGCCGGATTGATCTCGTTTGTCAGCGGCGAACCCGGCTCGGGCAAGTCACGCTTGATGCGCGAATTCTTAACGGCACACGGCGCGTTCGTGACGCTCGAGAACCGCCCCGGTGACGCGAACGTGCCGTACTCGAGCCTTGCAAGGCATTTGCGCGTGCTCCTGAAATCCGCGCCGATCACATTGCCGAATTGGGTTGCCGGTGAACTCGCCAAGATTCTGCCCGAACTCGGTGAAGCCCCAGAGATCTCCTCTGAGCAGGGCAAGTTGCGTTTCATGCAGGCGGTCGCGGCGGCCTTCGCGCAGGTCATCCAAGGCTTTGAGGACACGGTGGCACTTCTTTACGACGATGCGCAATTCACCGATCTTTCCAGCAGCGAAGTCACCAGCTTCGCCCTCGAGACCCTCGAATACGATGCCAGAGAACGCCTGCGAATCTTGTACGCTTACCGTCCGCACGAACTGCCCGCCGATCTCGAGACGCGGGTCAAACACACCCTGGACCGCAATGAGGGCGTGCTGATCGAACTCGAACCGCTGGCTGCGAACGACCTCGAGACGCTGCTGTTCCAACTCGAAGCAAGCGATGAAGTTCACGACCTGGCGCAGACGCTCGCCAAAGTCACGGGCGGCAATCCATTGTTCGTGCTCGAGACCTTGAAATCCTTGCGCGAAATGACCGGTCAAACCTTGAACGCCGCCAACCTCGAACAGATGCGAACGCAGGGTGGCTTGCCACGGTCCTTGAAGGTCAATCAGGTGATCTCGCAACGCCTCGAGCGCCTCTCCAAACCGGCCCGAGACTTGGTGCGTGTCGCCGCCGTGATGGGTCAGGAATACTCGCTCGAACGGGCCGCGATGGTGCTCGAGACGGACGCGCTGACGCTCGCCAACGCCAGCGAAGAACTCGAGGTCGCAGGAATTCTGCGCGGCGCTCGATTCGCGCACGACCTGCTGTTTGAGACCACACTTGCGGGCATTCAACGATCCTCCAAGCAACTCCTCAACGCTCGAGCACTAAGCGCATTGCGTGACCAAGCTGGAATCGCCGCCGCGACCCTGGTGGGGTTTGCCATCGCCAGCGAACAACCCGACCTGATCTTCAAGTACAGCCGTGAGGCCGGACGCGATGCGTATGTCAACCTCTGGGCGCTCGAGGATGCGATCCGGGACTTTGAACGGGCGCGGCAGACCTTGCACACGCTGCCCGCCGATGCCGACGCGATTCAACTCTTTGGCCGCGAAGAGATCTTCACGCTTTACAAACGCCTCGCCAACATCTACCAGTACACGGACAGACCCGAACTCGAGATGCAGGTGTTCGAGGAACTGGTGCAAATCGCCCACGAACGCAACGATGCCGAACTGGAATTCAACGCGATCCTCCTCCTGACTTTTCGAGCCCACGCCAACCGCAAGAACGGACCTGAACGTGTGCGTCAACTCGTTGAACGCCTGCTCGAATTGGCAAAACTCTTGGGACAACTCGATTTGCTGGCGTTGGCAGAAGGACGCATCGCCACGGTTGCCCTCAACCTCGAGTTTGAAACGCCACTCGAACAAATGCGGTTTGGCTTGCGTCACGCCGAGGCCGCCCTTGAGTACGCCGCCACGCTGCATCGCACTGGACAGCCAAGCTCGTTCTTGCGTGACCTGGATTTCCCTGGCATCGGTTCGCAATCCAGTGATCACCTTTTGATCCGCACGCAGAATAATGTGGCGATCTGGCTATCCTTGCTTGGCAAGCTTGAAGAAGCCGAAGTGTTGCGAGCCCAGGCTGTGCAGCGCAACCAATCGCTCGAGACACCAACCAACCCGCCATATTTTCTCAAAGAACTTGCCTTTTCAAAACTTTCATTGGGCAAGACCGCCGAAGCCCTGCCTTACATCGATCAAGCGCTCGAGGCGGCCCGTGATTGGAACTTGCCTTCACGGGTCTGGGTTCACATCCCACGCCTGCATTGGTTGCTCGAGACCGGCTCGTATGACCGTACCCTGCAAGAAATTGCCGAACTGCATCAGAGCGCCTTACCGGAATCGCGCAATAACCTGCTCGAACTCGAAGGGCTGGCGCACCTGGCACTCGGCAACCTCGAGACGGCCAAAAAATTGCTGCTTGAGGCGCAGAAAACCAACACCTTCGACGAGGATCAATTTCAGATGGCCCGCGAATACCTCGAGTCTGAACTGTGCGCCATTCACGCGCTGCAAGGTGACTGGGATCAAGCATTCACGCACGCCAAACGCGCCCTCGAGCGACGCCAATGGCCGCTCGTACTCGATCCGATCTTCTGCACCTATTGGTCACTCGAGATCGAAACCCTTGCCCGCAACGACATCCCACTTGCCCGAGCCAGCCTGGAAACTCGAGCAGAGATGATGTCGAACCTGCCACGCTATCACGTCTCGCACCTGCGGGCTGAAGCTGCGCTCGAACGCATTGCGGGCAAACTCGAGATTGCGCAAAATCACCTCGAACACGCTTTGAAGCTCGCGCAAGACATGCAATTGCCACGCGAAACCTGGGAAATTCAGGCTGAACTCGCACATGTTCTCGAGCGACGCAAATCAAAACAGGCCAAAGAAATTCGTGCTCGAGCCATCGCTGGACGTGATCTGATCGCCAAAGTGATGATTGATGATGGAGAACGAAAACGGTATCTCGAGTTTACAGATGAACGAATATTCGAGATGGGTTGAGGCTGGGTCATTAAGATTCTGCCAGAAAGTCTGAGCACAAAAATGGGATGCGCTCGAGAAGAGAACGCACCCCATTCAAGTTTGAAGTCTTATTTCGTGCGGTACTTCTGTGGGTTCAAGGGCGTGACTGGTTCGAGCAATTCCGTTTTTGCCCCGTTGCCAATTCGCCATGTGACGGTGGCCTTACCCGGCATGTTGCTTGGCGTGAACGACAGCTTGGTGTCACCCGCCGACCATGCGAAACGTCCGCTGATCGATTGCGTCACATCCTTGCCATTTTTCTTGTACTTGGCCGAAACTCGGAAGGCGTTTTGCACCGTGGCTTTTTTCATGTCCGCCCGGAATTCAACTTTGATCTTGGTGCTCGCTGTCACCTGCGTGTTGTTGATCGGTGAGGCCGAAGCGTACCAGCGTCCACCGACATCACCATCGCCTGCCGCCGCAAATAAGGCATCGTCAGCCACATCCATCAATGGAACCGTGACCTCGAGATCCGGCGAAGTCACATCCTCGAGATCGGTGCTGGCGACTTCGTTTGAAACACTGCCGCAAGCCACGGCCAACGAGAGCAGCACCACGCCAGCCAAGAATTTGAGTTGCTTCATGGGAACCTCCTTGAATCCGGGGGCGATTG
>JANOWZ010000438.1:0-7752 GCA_031418155.1 Deinococcales bacterium | reverse complement strand
GCGCTGGATTGGGCATCGGTGCTGATGTAGCTGGCTCCGGCCTTCTCGAGTGCGCCTTTGATGGCGGCTTCGTCGGTCTTCCAGCGTTCTTCCTGGAAGTTGCTCCATGAAACGCCGACGACCACGCCGGATTGTGCGGTTGCGTTCGTGGCGACGTATGCGCTCACGAGGCTGAGGGACAGCAGACCAATGGCTCCCAATTTGAACTTCATCATAATGAACCTCCACCCGAAAGGGTTGAACTGTGTTGCGTCGTAACGCGGTTCCACTAACTTTTCGGGTTTGTTTCGAGCAAAAGCATAACACCACTTCAGCCCAAAAAAAACCTCGAGCGGCAGGGTTGCAGAACCCATTGGCAAGAACCAGTTAGTAAGCTTTTGTTACAAAAAAGATCGTAGCTTTCCGCGAATCCCCTGTCAAGAGGGGAGATGAAAATATGAAGACCCGAGCTTCATTCTCGCGTCAGGGCTTGCGAGAAACGGCTTTTTCTGCGATAACAGTTGACGGTCTTTCAACCCAACCTTCGGCGCAGATGGTCTTCTTTGTTTAGTCAAGAAACCGTACAAACTCGAGCCTCAATGCCGTAAGTCAAAACTTGGATTGTTGGCCAATGTATCAAAAGCTGTGCTCCAAAGACATTGAAGTTTCTCGAACGCCATCATTCAGATCCAAGATTTTGTGACGTACATCCCAAACCCAGGATGTCCTCAACCATGAAACCCACGACCTCCCACGGCAATCGAAATGCACGGTCGCTCTCCGGCGATCAGGCTTTGCTGCGCCGCCTGAATCGAACCGCACTGATCCGCCTGGTCTGGCAGGAACCCGGAATCTCGAGAAGTGAAGTTGCACTCCGGCTCGGGCTGACAAAATCCTCGATAGGACAGGTCGCGCAAGAATTGATTCTCGAGGGCTGGCTCGGCGCGGGCGAATCGAGCACCGGCAGCAATCCTGGCCGACCATCGATTCCACTCTCGATCAACCGTGAACGTTTCGCACTGATTGGTGTGGAATTGGATGTCAACCGCTTGAACGCCGTCGCCATCGATCCGTATGGATCGCGCCTCTCGAGCCGCACGCGCAGCGGTGATTTTCGCAACCTGAAATTCACGCTTGAAAACATCGCAGAAATGGTTGGCGAACTGCAAAGCTGTGCCGCAGTCGCGGGTCGCAACGTCCTTGGGTTGGGTATCGGAGCACCCGGCCCAGTCGATCTCGAGCGCGAACTGTTGACCTATGCGCCGAACATGCCTTGGGAAAACATTCCGCTGCAACGCCTGATCGCCGAGCACCTGCCACAGATTCCCTCGAGCAACATCTTTGTCGACAACGACGCGAACCTCGCTGCGTTGAGCGAATACATGTTCGGCCTTCACCGCAACAGTGGCGATTTGTTGTTCGTGCATCTCGCCTACGGCATCGGTGGCGGTATCGTCAAAGACCACGAGATTTACCGTGGGGCGCACGGCTTCGCTGGCGAGATCGGACACATCAGCGTCTTGTTGAACGGGCCAAAATGCAGTTGCGGTTCGCAAGGCTGTGCCGAAACACTTTTCAGCGTTCATGCGCTTGAACGCGAAATGCTCGAGGCTGGGTATCCTATCGATTTTGCAGAATTGCTCGAGCGTGTCAAAGTCTCCGATCCAATTGCGTTGCGTGTTGTGCGTCGCGCCGCAGCTTACTTGGGTGTGTACCTGGTGAATTTGGCGAACACGCTCGACCCGGAGGTGATCGTTGTTGGTGGCCTCGTTGCAGAACTTGGTGAGGCGATCCTCGAGCCTGCACGCCGCGAGATGCAACGCCGCATGTTTGGCTTGCGGCACCGCACGGTCAATGTTGTCACCGGGCAGTACCGTTTGGATGCCTGCGCGATGGGGGCAGCCGGTTACGTCTGGTTGAAACTGCTCGAGACGACCGAACTCGATTGACTTGAATTGCGTAGCTGAGAAACGGAGAACGATGATGAAACCCGCACATCAAAATTTGCTCGCCTCGAGCCTTGCCATGTTTGCGTTCAGCCTCGTTGCATATGCACAGAATGCACATCCAGTGATTCCCAAATTTCTCGAGGAGACCGAATCCTCAGGCTTCTCGAGCCGGTATGAAGGCGACTACGAATTTATGGTTGGTGGCGGAGTTGCCACGTTCGATTGCAACGGTGATGACCTGCCAGAGGTGTTTCTCTCGGGCGGAACGAACAAATCTGTGCTCTATGAAAACTCGAGCGAGATCGCTGGCGCACTGAAATTCAACGCGATTCAATCCGGCCTTGAACTTGAGAATGTCACCGGTGCTTACCCGCTCGATGTGGACAGCGATGGCATCACCGATCTGATGGTCTTGCGCGTCGGCGAAAATGTTCTGTTTCGTGGCCTCGGTGACTGCCAATTCGAGAACGCCAACACAACCTGGAATTTTGCTGGCGGTGACGAATGGAGCACCAGTTTCGCCGCCACCTGGGAAAAAAGCTCGAGCCTGCCAACCCTCGCGGTTGGCAATTACATCGACCGAAACGAGATTGAACCGTGGGGCCACTGCTCAGACAATCAACTGTTTCGCCCAGAAGCTGAACGTGACGGTTACGCCAAACCGCTCGCGCTCACACCGAGTTACTGTGCCCTCTCAATGCTGTTCACCGATTGGAACCGTTCGGGTCGCGCCAGCCTGCGTATCAGCAATGATCGAGAGTATTACAAGGGCGGCCAAGAACAACTCTGGAAACTCACGCCCGGATTGAAGCCGCGCCGCTTCACCGAGGCCGAGGGTTGGAAGCCACTGAAAATTTGGGGCATGGGCATCGCCAGTTACGACCTGACCGGCGATGGCTACCCCGATTACTTCATGACGAGCATGGCCGACAGTAAACTACAAACACTTTCGAGCGGTGCGAAAACCCCAACCTATGGCGATGTCGCTTTTAAGCGTGGCGTGATCGCGCAGCGACCTTACACCGGCGGGGATGTTCACCCCTCGACCGGATGGCATGCGCAATTTGAAGATGTCAACAACGATGGAATGATCGACCTGTTCATCGCCAAAGGCAACGTCGCCAAGATGCCCGACTTCGCCATGCGCGACCCGAACAACCTCCTGCTCGGCAAACCTGACGGCACATTTCTCGAGGCTGGTCTTGAGGCTGGCGTGGCCAGTATGGAACGAGGACGCGGCGGATCGGTGATCGATTTAAACCGTGATGGGCAACTGGATTTGATCGTGGTCAACCGTTGGGCTGTGGCGCAAGTCTGGCGCAACACCAGCACGAACCTTGGGCATTGGTTGCAAATCAAACTTTCTCAGGACCGTGAAAACCGCAATGCAATCGGTGCACGGCTCGAGATCAAGTTAGGAAAGAAAATTGTTCGCCGCGAAATCACGATTGGTGGCGGTCACGCGAGCGGCAATCTCGGCTGGATTCACGTTGGGCTCGGTGAAGCCAAAAATGCTCGAGTTCGTGTTTGCTGGCCAGATGGAAAAGCTGGAAAATGGGAAACACTCGAGGCCGATAAGTTCTACTTGCTCGAGCGCGGTCAACCGGTAAGTGAGCAATAGTGTTTGGAAGGCTCGAGCAGAAAAATCCAGACTCGTAGGGTGTGCTCTTGAGCGCACCGTGTCGCAAACTGGTGCGATCAAGAGCACACCCTATCCATTCAATCAACAGAAATCGCCTCGAGCGCAATGACTCGAGGCTGTTCCTTTCGCCCTTCTCCCTTTGCCCTTCGTCATGATCTTCAATCGTCGCCGCTTGCACCAATCAATTCTGGAACGATGACGGGTGCTGGAATTCTCGGCACATTGACCGAGAACGGTGATCGTTCCTCGAGCTTGTGTGGCGCTCCGTAAGCCTCGAGCATTGTCAGATACGGAACTGCATCGAAGGCTTCGGGTGTTTGCACACCAGCACCTTTCCATTGACCAGATGCGATCAACTCGAGCGCAATCACCGGATTGAGTGCCGTTTGCCAGACGACCGCTTGAACGCCGTACTCACGCATGGTCACAGCGTTTTCGGCCACGTGGTACAGGTAGACCTCTCGAGGTTTTCCATTCACGCCGATGCCTTTGACCCACGTGCCCGCGCAGGTTTTTCCGTGCATCCTGTCACCGAGTTTTGCCGGGTCGGGCAGGCTCGCCGCAACCAAATCTCGAGGGCTGACTTCGACTCCTCCAACACGAATTTTGCGTGTGGAATCCAACCCGAGTTTGTGCAAGGTTTTCAGCACTTCAATGAATTCATCGCCGAGGCCGTACTTGAAGGTCACACGGTTTGCTTGCAGGTGGCGCGGAATGAACAAGACTTCTTCGTGTTCGACGTTCACGCATTCCATTGGGCCGATGCCTTCGGGGAAGTCAAAGATTTCAGGTTCCGAGAATGGTTCGCTGGTGAACCAACCTCGCGTTTGTTCGTAGCTGATCGGTGGGTTCAGGCATTCCACGATGGTCGTCCAGATCGAAAATGTCGGTGCGAAGGCGTAACCTTCGATCACCAAATTGCTGCCATCGCGCACGCCGATCTCGTCAATCGACTTGAACAAATGATCGCTCGCGTATCGCGCAAAGACATCCGACATTCCAGGTTCGACACCCATGCCGGTGATGGCGAGTTGGCCTCGCTCGAGCCAGCGTTCGTGCATCGCAAATTGTTCTTCGCCGAGCGGTTTGCCCAGCAATTCATATGGCTTTTCTGGATGCAATCCCGAGAGGGTGCAGGCCGTGTCGATGTACGTGCAACCAGCCTCAAACGCCGCCTGGAAAATCGGAGGGTTGAAACGCGGATCGCACAGGTTCACAATCGCATCAATGTTGTGCTTGCGTGCCAACTCGAGGATGCTCTCAAAGCTCGAGGCATCCACGGATTCGGCAAAACTTTGCAATCCATCTTTTGCCGCCCGAGTTGCAACCGCTTGGGCTTTTTCGATGTTGACATCGGCGATGACCAACCGCGTCACGAATTTGCGGCGTGCGGCAATCGCGGCGAATGCGCCACCGACTCCGCCCGCGCCAATGACTAGGACGTGCATGCGCACTCCGTTGAAGTTATGTCGAACGTCTCGAGTCTCGTTGAACGATGACTCATCAAATCCCCTTTTCCGGGCGCTCGCTTTCAAAAGCGAGCTTTGGCCCAAACCGTTGCGAAGGTTTCAGATGTCAAAATCTTGGACTTGTCCAAGTTTTGACTTTTAGAAATACGACTTCAAGCGAACGATTCAGACGACACTAGTCAGGGTTCCAGCGTTTGCTATCCCCAGGCACTCCAGGCGGAGGCGGGGTCAATGGTTGATGTGGCGAATTGCACGCACCCTCGAGCGTGATCATAGGCACCTTCCAACGTTCGTAACACACGGTTCGCTTCGGGGTGAAAACCCTAGTCAAGCCAGGTGAGGAGAGCGGCGCGTCGAGGCCAGCGAAGGCTATCCTTGACGAATTGTGTGCTCTCACCCCCTTGGCGTTCAAGTGATTGGGCTTGCAGAGAAAATCTCGAGAAGCGAACTTATCGCGGTATTTTAGCCGATAAACACGTTTTGGTCAATGAAAATATCACTTAATGGCGTAAAAACGTGAAATTTACAAAAGAGAAACTCAATTCCATGCTGTGGCCCGAGACCGACTTTCAACCGACCTGGACGAAACAAAAAGACGCTCGAGGCTTGGAGTAAAGTTCAAATGTTGACGGATGAATTCGAAAACTCAACCCGTTTTCATGCTTGAGGGAAACCCGTTCGATCCGAGACGTGGAAGTCACCCTGATCAGACAGGTTTATTCCGCCCGGTCACGGTGACGAAAGCACCATGTTGAGACAACATCTGGCAATCCAAGTCTGGACTGTGCAGGCTCAGCGCTTGCAGCCCTCGAGAATGTCGCGGGACAGTGCCTCAAGTGATTCGCCTCTGCCAGCGGTCGTCACGAGTGCACTGCCAACCACCACACCATCGGCAACGGCAGCGATCCCGTGTGCTGTGGCACGGTCTGACACACCGAAACCGACGGCGACCGGTGTGGCAGTGTGCGCCTTGATGTTTGCCACCAGCGTTGGGACTTCCACCGGCACGGCATCCCGAGCGCCGGTCACACCGGTCACGGACACGGCATAAATGAATCCGGTCGTCGCCTCGGCCACGACCTTAATGCGTTCGCTGGTGCTGGTTGGCGCGAGCAGGAATGTCAGGGCGAGTCCAGCCTCTCGAGCCAATGGAATCAGCGTGTCTGCCTCGTCCGGTGGCAGATCGGGCAGGATCAGGCCGTCCACACCGGCGGCAATGGCGCTCGAGACGAATGCCTCCTCGCCGTAGGAGAGGATCGGATTGTAGTAGGTCATGATGCACAGGGGTTTGTCGGTGCGTTCACGCAGCGCCCTCGCCTGTTCAAATGTTCCCGTGACCGTCATGCCGTTCTGAATTGCCACCTCACTTGCCCTTTGAATCGTTGGTCCATCGCCCAAAGGGTCCGAGTATGGCAGGCCAATCTCGAGGATGTCCGCGAACTCGAGTAGCTTTGTCGCGTGCGTCAAAAACGCTTCACGTGTTGGAAATCCGGCGGGCAAATAACCGATGAAAGCCGCACGGTTCTCGAGTTTGGTTTGTGTGAAAGTGCTGAGAATCCTCACGCCGACCTCAGTCATTGGCCTCACCTTGAGCTTTCTCGAGATCATCCATAACTCGCATCGCCTCGGTCACATCCTTATCACCACGACCGGACAAATTCACGACAATTACTTTGTCTTTCCCAAGTTCTGGCGCGAGCGTGCGCAAATACGCAATCGCGTGTGCCGTCTCGAGCGCCGGAATGATCCCCTCGCACTCTGAGAGCAGTTTGAACCCCTCGAGCGCCTCGTTGTCCGTGACCGGCACGTATTCGGCCATTTTCATTTCGGCGTAGTAACTGTGTTCTGGTCCGATGCCGGGGTAATCCAGGCCAGCACTGACCGAATGCGCCGGTGTGATCTGCCCATTTTCGTCCGAGAGCAAATACATCATGCTGCCGTGAAGCACACCGACCTTGCCACCGGAAACGCTCGCGGCGTGCAATCCAGATTCGATGCCGTGACCCGCCGCCTCCGTGCCGATCAAACGCGGACGCAGGTGATCTGGCAGGTATGCATACGGTGCAAAAATCCCAATCGCATTGCTGCCCCCACCGACACAGGCGACCACCGCATCCGGTACTTCACGGCCCTCAACCTCGAGCAATTGCGCTTTGGTTTCCTCCCCGATCACGCTTTGGAAATCTCGCACCATCGCCGGGTACGGGTGCGGCCCGACCACGCTGCCGAGCACGTAAAAGGTGCTGCGAACGTTTGTGACCCAATCGCGGATCGCCTCGTTGGTCGCGTCTTTTAACGTGCGTGTGCCGCTGGTGACGGTGCGGACCTCCGCCCCCAAAAGTTTCATGCGAAAGACGTTCAATGATTGGCGGCGCACGTCCTCCTCGCCCTGGTAAACGATGCACTCGAGCCCAAACAGGGCGCAGGCGGTGGCCGTCGCCACACCGTGCTGTCCCGCGCCGGTCTCGGCGATGATGCGTTTTTTGCCCATGCGTTTGGCGAGCAAAACCTGCCCTATCGTGTTGTTGATCTTGTGCGCCCCGGTGTGGTTCAAATCTTCACGCTTGAGGTAAATGCGAGCGCCGCCAAGCCGTTCGGTCAGGTTCTTGGCGAAATACAGTCTCGAGGGTCGCCCGACGTACTCGCGCAGGATGCTTTCAAATTCGTGCACAAATTCTGGATCGGCTTTGGCCTCGCTGTAGGCACGCTCGAG
>JANOWZ010000437.1:0-1528 GCA_031418155.1 Deinococcales bacterium | reverse complement strand
GCCCTTATCCCGGTTCAACCGTGATTGTGCGTCCCAACTTGCGAAACCGAACCTCGAGCTGCCCCGCACGGTACTGCGCAACAGCCGAGCCGGGTTCAATGCTTTCTGGCACCTCGAGTGAACGCTGGAAGGTCCCTTCAGGGCGTTCGCGGCGACGGGCCTCACCAAATGCCTGGACCTCTCGAGTACCGGCCACAGTCAGGCTCTCGTTGTCATGCGCGATCTCGAAGCTGTCCGGGTCACAACCTGGGGCATCGAGCACCAAGATCAAATCGTCATCGGTTTCGTACCAATCGGCAGCAGGGGCCCACACATTCGAGGTTTGCGTCAATTGCGAAACACGCTCCCGAATCGAGGCGAGGTCCGCGAGTGGTTTCCAGGTCTTCAGTTCCATGAATTGATTCTACCGTGCAAGAAAAAGGCTCGAGCGTGACAAGAACTACTTCTTTGGCCATCCCTCGAGCGAATTGTTTCAACAGCCGGGATTAAAAACTGAGGCGAGAATCTGAAGAAGTGGTAGTCAACATCATTCAGGAAGTTGCTCGATTCCATCGGGCAGCGACTCGAGTCCTGCATATTCGATCAGTGCGCAGGCAGTCATTTTTGGGAATGCGAACGTTGCTGAATGATCGCGGCGATGCTGGCAAGAACGATCCGTTTACGCACGTGGTCACGGCAACCAGATCAAATGAGGATGGGTGGCTCGAGTGGCAATAAAAAAGCCGCCTTCTCGGGCGGTCGGTTGTTTCTTTGATTTACACAGCGTAGCAGCGAATGCGTTATTCGTCAAGACTATGCATTTGAGAACCGATTAAAAGTCTGCATAATCTGTCCATGACACCAATTTCACACCCCACCTCGGCCCTCGAAAATTACACCCAAGACTACTCAGACCTCTTTAAAGACAAACGCCTGTTCACCGGTTTTCAAGCCATCATCACCGGCACCCTCGGTAGCGGCAGCACCCGCTTGAGCTGCATCGCTCGGGCCGCCCCTCAAACTGGTCTCGCACCGCGCAGTGCAAGAAGATTAGAATTGCACAACAAAGACTAAATGGGCTCGAGCGGGAATCTTAAGGTACGGGCTGCAACTCGAGGCTGTAGCGTGACCCGCGACCAGTTGCGCAGGTGCAAACCAAACAATCGGCGTATTTACGGCTGCCCTCGGTGACGGTCAGGTAATGCGTTCCCGTCCCCAAAGCGGTGATCTCGAGGTTTTTGCCAAAAAAAATGTTTCTCTCGAACTTGAAATTGTTCGGACCTTCGATCAGCAAGTTCAGTCCCGGTTGGTCATTGCCGTTGCCCTCGAGAATCCTGGGGATCACTTGCAGTGTTTGTCCGGCACTCGCCTCGAATGCGAACACGTCGGTTTCGCGCAAATTGATGCTGGCCTCACGCACTTGATTCAAGACCGTGGCGCTGGCCCGCGTGTCGTTCGGCTCGAGCGCATCGGCCTCGCGGGGCCCTGGGCATGGACTGGCGAGATCGAACAGCACGCAACCGCTCAGGAGGCCACACGCCGCCAAAAC
>JANOWZ010000436.1:0-2702 GCA_031418155.1 Deinococcales bacterium | reverse complement strand
CCCAAATTGGGCCGCAAAAGGAACCCCATGCTCGAGCAGAATCAAACGCGAATGTGTCCGACCCGAATGCCGGGTTGTTGACCTCGTAGACGTTTCTCGAGCCGATCCAACACTTCAAACCCAGCAACACCACGACAAGGCGAGCGCAGGGCGCCCCTTGCCTTGAGAGGGCGTGTCCATGCACCACATCCAAGTTTCAATCAAACTCGAGCTTCGGAGTGCACGATGAACCCGGCGGTACTCGTCACGTTGGGCGCGGTCACGGGCGCGATGATCGCCACGACCGGACTCGGTGGTGGAAGCCTGCTCACACCAGCGCTGCTTTTTCTCGGGCTTCCAACCCCGCTCTTGATCGGCACGGACTTGACGATTGCCAGTATCACCAAGATCGGTGCGGGCTGGCGGCATCACGCGCAAGGCATGGTCGAGTGGGAAACCGTCGGCTGGCTCGCGCTTGGCAGCCTTCCAGCCGGATACTTTGCCAGCCTGATCAACGTGCGTGTGGACTTCATGCTCAAGCTGCTCTCCGTCGCCCTGATCCTGACCGGCATCAGCATCCTCGAGCGTCAACGCCGCAGCAAGAATCAAATCCTCGAGCCGAGTGCGAGACTCGCTTGGCTGCAATCCGTGCCACTCCCGCTCGTTGGCGCACTCGTTGGAACACTAGTGGGGTTTACCAGCGTCGGCAGCGGCGCGATGATGGCGCTTGCACTGACGTTCATTCGTCCCAAACTGACCGGGGCGCGATTCGCTGGAACAGATGTGGCGCACGGCGTGGTGCTCTCTCTCGTGGCGGCCTACGGACATTCGCAACGTTCGGGAGTGGATTTCAGTGTCGTCGGCTGGGTGCTTCTCGGCGCATTGCCAAGCGCGTGGATCATGGCCGGACTCGCACCAAAAATGCCCGAACGCTTCTCCAAACCCTTGCTCGGTGGCGTGCTGACCTTTGTCGGTGCGGTCTTGTTCCTGAAATAAACACTCAAATCTCGAGGAGAAAAAACATGTCGAAAAAAGTTTCCAACAATGGCGCAGTCATCTGGTTCACCGGACTTTCCGGCGCGGGCAAAACCACTCTCGTTCAAGTGCTCGCACCCGTGCTGCTCGAGGCTGGACACGCGGTTGAAATTCTGGACGGCGATGCCGTGCGCGAGAACCTGTCCAAAGGGCTCGGCTTTTCCAAAGAGGACCGCGATACGAATATTCGCCGGATTGGATTCGTCGCCAACCTGCTCGCCAAGCACGGTGTCGTGACGCTCGTCAGCGCAATCAGCCCCTACCGCGAGACTCGAGCCGAAGTCCTGAATCAAACCTGCACGCAAGGTTCCGCACCGCTCGAGGTTTTTGTGGACGCGCCGCTCGAGGTTGTGACCGAACGCGACGTGAAGGGCCTGTACCTCAAAGCCATCGCGGGCGAGATCAAACACTTCACTGGCGTCAGCGATCCATACGAGGCACCGCTTGAGCCGGACGTTCACGTGCGCACCGATCAATTGACCATCGCTGCCAGCCTTGAGAAAGTTCTGATTGCACTCGAGACCATCGGTATCAAAGCGGGTGTCCCTGCATGAACCAGTTGGGCGTGAGTCAACCCGCGTCATGGACTCCTGAAACATCACCGCTCGAGGTGATCGCTTGGGCGTTGCAAACCCACCAAGATTTGTTGATGCCGAGTGCGTTCAATCTGAATGGAATCGTGCTGATTGATCTGGCAGTCAAAGCTGGATATCGCGGACAGGTTGTGTTCGTGGATACGGGTTATCACTTCCGCGAAACGCTCGAGACGAAAGACAGACTTGCTGCACGTTACCCAGAACTCGAGTTCGTCACGCTCGATGCCAATTTGCCGCTTGATGGCTTGTACCTGACCGATACCGATGCCTGCTGTGCCGTCCGCAAAGTCGCACCATTGGCGCAATACCTCCTGCGTCACAAACCGAACGCACTCTTGAATGCCCGCAGCCGAGATCAAGCCTTCACTCGAGCATCAATCGAATTTCTCGAGCCTGGAGAACGTACCCGCATCAACCCACTTGCGCACTGGGACCGGGAAAAACTCGAGACCTATGCACGAGAAAACGATTTGCCAGTCAATCCGCTTTATTGGGATGGCTTTTTGTCCATCGGTTGCTACCCCTGCACCCGAGCCGTCAAACCCGGCGAAGACGCTCGAGCCGGACGTTGGGCCGGGCAAGGAAAAACCGAATGCGGCCTCTGGCAGGGCGCACAAGCAATATAAGTTTGTTCGAGAATTCAGGAGAAAAAATGTCAACCCGAACTCAATCAACACCCTCAAACCCACACGGCGGCACACTGATCAACCGATTGTCCAACGCGAACCCAAACGAGTTCGCGCACTTGCCAAAACTCGAGATCAATGATCGCAACTTTGCGGACCTCGAGTTGATTGCGACTGGCGTGTACTCACCGCTGACCGGATTCCAGGGCCTTGAGGATTGGCAAAACGTTGTTAAAAACATGCGCCTCGCCAATGGTATTCCGTGGAGCATCCCAATCACGCTCGGTGTGAGCCAAGAAATCGCAAACGCGCTCGAGGGCGAAATTGCACTCGTTTTCAGTGGCGAGATTGTCGGTACGCTCGAGATCAACGAAAAATTTGTGTCAGACAAAGCACTCGAGGCGCAAGAGGTCTACCGCACGACCGACGAAAAGCACCCCGGCGTGCAGGCTCTGTACGCGCAAGG
>JANOWZ010000435.1:0-2876 GCA_031418155.1 Deinococcales bacterium | reverse complement strand
GTAGGAGCCGCCACCGCTATCGCCGGATCCCCGCGGCGGAATGTATGAGCCGCCGCCATCGCATTCGTCCGACAAGTTCAGCAATCCCAGACCGCAGTCGTAGTTCTTGGTCTCCTTCCCACAGTCCAGGAAATACCCGATCGGCAACCACAGCGCGCACGAGGCCGAACCACTCAAGGGCCGAATCAGCGATGAGAGCCCGGTCGGGAAATCACTGTTGGGCAAAAAGATCGGTGACAAACTGACCGCGAACGGCAAAAGCTTCAAAGTCGTCGAAATCCGTTTCGGCTGAACACAACGCACTTCAAGCTCGAGCATTCACGCGGCTCGAGCTTTTATTTGATCGAACAAGCTGTCACGATAATTGTCACGCTGCATCCGTAACCTTGAGCCATGACCATTGCAGCCAAACCTCGAGTCGATTTCTGGCGCGTTCTGTTCGGGACGTTTTTTCTGGCGTTGGCCGCCTTCACACTCAAAGAAATCTTCTTCGCTGGTCCAAGCATCAACCCGGAACGCAACATCACGGTTTGGGGTGAACGCCTCGCCATTGCTGCCCGAAATAGAGCACAGTTTGAACCCGAACCTCGGCTCGAGTATTCCGTGCGATCCGAACCAAGATTTCGTGCTGGTGGCCTGTCATTTTCCAAGAACCGGAATCGGAAATCCTGCTCGATTCGGTTTCAAGATCCGAAAAAACTCGAGGGAACCGTGCTCCTTGAGGCTGGCAACGAACTCGAGTACAGCTTTCCGATTCCGGTCGCCAACCCGTAAAATCCTGTCATGCAATTTGTGCTGATGGCCTGGGATGGCGAAGACGAACACGCACTTGAGAGGCGCATGGCGGTTCGAGAAATGCACATGGTTCGGGCACGCCAAGCGGCCCAAGACGGCCTGATGCTCGAGGCGGGCGCGATCCTGAACGATGCTGGACAAATGATCGGCTCGGTGATGATGCTCGAGTTTCCCAACGGGGTTGAGGCACGAGCTTGGCTCGAGGCGGATTCGTATGTCACAACCGGTGTTTGGCAGCGTTGGGTGTTGCATCCGTTCCGGGTTGCGGCGTTGCGATCAACCTGAGTTCGTTTCATATCCTGCCGTAGACTGAAACCATGAAAACACTCAAACTGCTTGTGCTGGGCGCAGCGTTGATGTCTGGCCTGACCGCCTGCCCTCGAGAAAACATCATTTTTTCGACCGATCCACGGATTGTTCGGGGCAACTGGGCGGGCAGCGCGAAACGGGTGTGTGCCAATGTTTCGCAAACGGCTTGGAGTCCTGATGGCACGAAGATTGCCTCCAATGGCAACCGCACCACGATCTGGGATGCAACAACCGGTGCTCGAGTGCGCGTGATCGGAGAACGATCCGGGCAGGTCGTTTGGAATGGCACCAGCATCATCACCGTGTCAACCCCGACGTATTCGGCTGATAATCCAGGGATCAGCGTGAAGTTCTGGAATCCAAGCTCCGGCATGCTCGAGCGATCCTTGAACGTGACGGGCAATTCCTTGGTGATCAGGCCGGATGGAACCCGAGGTGTGGTCAACGCCTTTGAGAATGGTCAGGGGAGTGCTCGAGTGATTTCTTTGATGGATGGTTCAATCCAACGCAGTCTGACTTCAGGCAACGATTCGAGTTTTTTCGTTTGGACCAGCGATGGCAAGCGAATCGTCGCTCAGGTGAATGCTGCTGTCATCACACCGACCCATTCACCACCAGAACCACTGCCAGCGCAGTGGAGGATTCGGGTCTGGTCGGTGGCGACCGGTGCGATTGAACGTGATTTCCTCGGGGAGATTGCCGATAATGCGCTCGGCCCGGATGCCAAAACCCTGCTTTACAGCGCTGCGACAGGGTTGCAACTGTTGAACCTCGAGACGGGCACGGTTCGCACTTTGCCGATTTCACCTCAATACAGTGTTTTGGGTTGGAACCCGAGTAGCTCCAAAATTTACCTTTCCACCAACAACACAACCGAGATTTGGGATGTGGGCACGCTCAAGCTCGAGAAAACATTGCCTGCAACTGTTTATGGCTGGAACAGCGTCGGAGCGCCAGCCGATACGGGCGTGACCTCTAACGCGCAATACGACGATTGCAGTTTGAAAATCTTGGATTTGAAAACCTTGAACGTGACCCGAAAATTGGATGAAACATCGCTCGATGCGCTCGAGGTCAAGCTGTCTTTGAATGCCACGTACTTCAACGAATCCGAGTACGGAATCACCGGGACCGCCAACATTTCTGGCACGTCATTCAAAGTGCGTGGCAAAGGATACGCTGGAACGAACCAGCGTTTCTTACCACAGGCATCACCTGTTCCTATGGGAGCGAGCTTTGAACTGCTCAATGATGCTGGTGCGGTCGTGTGGAGCGTGCCGAACAGTTTTGGTTTCCCGATGATTGCTCAGGACAACACGAGAACATTCACTGGATTCCTGACCAATTCAAGCGAATTTCGCGGTTCATATGACCCTGATGGCTACAACCTCAAACCCATACCCGCACCGTAACCCAATGCCCTAACCCTACCTCGCCGCTTGTTAGACTCGAGACATGAACCGCTCGAGCACCATGACCGCCTACGCTTTTTTGCTCCCCGCGCTGGTGCTGATGGGCGTGTTCACGTTCTACCCGGTGATTTATGGTGCGTACCTGGCCTTCACCGAGTACACCGGAGCGAACCTCGGGTCTGGTGCGCCGCCGAAATGGGTTGGTTTTGAAAACTTCCGGGTGGTCTTTGAGGACGAACTCTTTCGGATTGGCCTGCTGAATTCCCTGAAGTATTTGGCGGTCGTGCCGGTCTTGCAGATCGCCAGTTTGGGCGTGGCGGTGCTGGTCAATCGCCAGTTGCCCTTTATTAATGCGTTTCG